>JANQMK010000218.1 GCA_028280085.1 Pseudomonadales bacterium | reverse complement strand
GTGCCAGCGGAGACCTAGGCAATGGCCTTGCCTATCGATGGTCTAAAGCAGGCTACCCTATTATTATAGGTTCAAGAACCCAAGCAAAAGCAGAACAGGCCACAGAGGCATTATGCAACAAGCTGGTCGCAAGCGGTTATAATGACGCTAAGGTAACTGGCTTAGACAACGGCGCAGCGGCAGCGGAAGGCGACATCATTTGTTTAACGGTTCCCTTTGCTAACCAAAAATCTACTTTGGAGTCGGTAAAAACTCATCTAAACGGTAAAATACTCATTGATGTCACCGTGCCACTAATGCCACCAAAGGTTAGCCGAGTACAACTTCCCACGGAGGGCTCAGCTGGGCAAATTGCTCAAACGCTATTGGGAGAAGATGTACAAGTGGTATCGGCATTTCAAAATGTGGCGGCCCACCATTTAAACAGCGATCATGAAATTCATTGCGATGTGTTAGTTTGTGGCAATAAACGTGCGGCGAGAGATCAAGTCATCAAGTTAGTTGAAGACGCTGGTATGACAGGTTGGCACGCCGGACCGATCAATAACGCCGCCGCGGTGGAAGCCCTAACATCCGTACTCATCACTATTAATAAGATTCATAATATAGAAAGTGCCGGCCTAAAAATCACTGGAGCGCCAAAAACAGAGGGATAAGTAGTGACTAGATCAATGACAGTTACCGCATTGCAGGGTGTGCCTCCCGTCCAACCCGGCGATAATCTCATTGATATCATCCAAATGGCATCAGATGAGTCAAACATCACTCTCTTGGACAATGATATTCTTGTATTGGCCCAAAAGGTTGTCTCAAAGGCCGAAGGGCGCTATATCGACTTAGCACAAGTGACTCCAAGCGAGACATCTACTGAACTCGCGGCCAAGGTCGATAAAGATCCAAGGCTAGTAGAAGTCATACTCGGTGAATCAGAGGAAGTTGTACGCTATCGCGATAAGGTGCTTATCGTACAGCATAAATTAGGTTTTGTGCACGCTAACGCCGGTATCGACCAGTCAAACCTACCCGATTCAGATCGAGAGCTCGTTTTACTGTTACCCGAAGACCCTGATGCTAGCGCATTGACATTAAAAAAAAAGCTATTTGAATTAATGGGTGTTAATGTCAACATTATTATTAATGATAGTTTCGGCCGCGCTTGGCGTCACGGTTCAACCGGTATAGCCATTGGCAGTGCAGGTTTCGCTCCGCTGAGCGATCTACGCGGTAAAAAAGACCTATTTGGCCGTGAATTGGCAATTACTCAAGTTGCCATTGCCGATGAGTTAGCCGCAGCCGCATCATTACTCATGGGACAAGCGGACGAAGGCACCCCCATTGTGCTAATTAGAGGCTTAGATCTTGCGTCTAGTGATGATAATATATCGTGCCTTATTCGCCCTAAAACTGAAGACCTATTTAGGTAACCAATATGGTCGATAAAGTGCTCGCACTCTGTGGTGGCGTAGGTGGTGCAAAACTGGCATTAGGTCTAAACCATTGCTTATCGCCAGATCAGCTTACCATCCTAGTCAACACCGCAGACGATTTCGAACATCTCGGGCTTCATATCTCTCCCGATATTGATACCGTCATGTATACCCTTGCAGGTATTAACAATGGGGCACTCGGTTGGGGTATTGAAGGTGAAACCTGGCATTGCCTAGCAGCGCTGGAAGTGTTCGGTGGAGAAACCTGGTTCCGGTTGGGCGATAGAGATCTAGCAACCCACTTATTCAGAACATCTCAACTAAAACAGGGCGCTTCCCTTACCGACATTACAGGCTTACTTTGCCAAGGTCTAGGGGTAGAAACACAGATTTTACCAATGTCAGACGATTGCGTTAGGACGATGGTTGCAACGCCCACCGGAGAAATAGCATTCCAACACTATTTCGTTAAAGCGCAATGCCAACCAACAGTATGTGATTTTCATTTCGTGGGAATAGAAACCGCTAGACCGAACCCACTTGCGCTTGCGTTACTCAACGACCCGCAACTTACCGGCATTATCATTTGCCCTTCAAACCCATATGTCAGTATTGACCCTATCCTTGCGCTGGACGGATTTAGCGATGCGCTAAAACAGGCTAAAGCCCCTGTAGTTGCAGTCTCACCTATCGTGGGAGGAGCTGCTATAAAAGGACCCACCGCGAAAATGATGCGAGAGTTGTCAATACCAACGACCCCAACGGCAATTGTGGAACACTATCAGGGGCTCATTGATGGGTTTATATTTGATAATGCTGACCATCAGTACAAGGTACCATTGTCTGATATGCATGTCGCACTGAATATGACCAATACGGTTATGAAAACACTCGAGGATAAAATTTTACTTGCCGAAACAGCACTGACTTTTATGAATGAAATTAGCGGACAAAAATCTATCGACCATAAAAATATGTGAGCAATGTCAATCACTCGCAGCTTACAATTCAGGAGCGTATAGAAATGTGGTGTGTACTCCCACTCAAACCAACGGCATTTGCCAAGCATAGACTATCACAGTTATTGAGCCCCATTGAGCGCGCGGGGCTGATGGCAGCGATGGCAGAAGATATTATCCTGACTCTGCTCCGTTGTAATCGCATCAATAACATATTAATTACATCAACCGAAGTCTATGCTGCTCGCCTAGCAAAAAAATACCGACTACATCTATTGGCTTGCCCAAGTGATAGTAATTTAAATAGCGCCGTCAGCAACGCGGCTGAGTATTTACAACGTTGTCATGTTGAGACCATGCTCGTATTGCACGGCGACTTGCCACAAGTGCTCGCCTCAGATATTGATTACATTATAGATACTCATCTTAAGCTAGTACAATTACAATCTAAAGCGATAACAATAGCGCCAGATAACACTGGCAAAGGTAGCAACGTGTTATGCTGCACACCAACCAATGTTATCCCTTTCCTATATGGCCCAAACAGCTTAAGGCAACATGAGAACGTAGC
This sequence comes from Pseudomonadales bacterium, assembly GCA_028280085.1. Taxonomy (GTDB): domain Bacteria; phylum Pseudomonadota; class Gammaproteobacteria; order Pseudomonadales; family JANQMK01; genus JANQMK01. The sequence continues at coordinate 5,953 of JANQMK010000218.1, read as the reverse complement.
ACACTATTATGGTGTCCCTTTTCAGCTGTGCTTTACTGAAAGCACAGCTCACGATATCGATCATCCAGAGGACCTTGCTAAATTCGCCGCAACCTTATGTCGTGATATTAACACGAAGACCAATACCTTAGACTATCTTAACCAAACCGGCATCATCAAAAAACTCCAGCCTTTAATAAAAGCTCCAACACAGCAATCTCAACCAAATTTAGCAGAGTTTAAATCTGCTCGTATACAGGCGATGGTATAACCCATGAATCTTCAAGCTGATAGCCATATCGAGAATTTGCTCGCTGCCGTTGCTAACGGTCACGTACCATCAGACCTTGAGGCACTAGATTTAAGCACGACTCATTGTACTACCCAGCTTATGCAAACCGCACGAGACTTGCGTGACAAAGGTTTTGAAAATGTCGTCACCTATTCGCGTAAAGTTTTTATCCCGCTCACCCATCTGTGTCGTGACGTCTGCCATTATTGCACATTTGCCCAAGTCCCTCGAAAATTGCAGCAGCCGTACATGTCCTTAGATGAAGTGCTGCATATTGCACGCCAAGGTGCGGCGTTAGGTTGTAAAGAAGCGCTATTTACTCTGGGAGAAAAACCTGAACTACGTTACCGCGCTGCCAGCCATGCACTTAGCGAACTCGGTTTTGAAAGCACCTTGCACTATTTGGCCTTTGTAGCAGAACAGGTTTTTTCGCAAACCGGTTTATTGCCTCATTTCAATCCTGGCTGTTTAACAGCGAAAGAACTCGCATGGTTGCGAGGCTTATCGCCGTCAATGGGTTTAATGCTGGAAAGTACTTCACCTCGTTTATGTGAAAAAGGTATGCCTCACTTCGGTTCACCCGACAAGCAACCTGAAATCAGGCTTAACACCCTAAAGCAAGCTGGCAACATTAAGGTGCCGTTTACTACCGGGATTCTCATTGGTATTGGTGAAACACGTCGCGAACGAATTGAATCACTGTTGGCTATTCGATCTATCCAACAACAATACGGACACATTCAGGAAGTTATTATTCAAAACTTTCGAGCAAAACCTGATACTAAAATGGCTTCCGCAGTAGAACCTGACCTGGATGAGTTACTCTGGAGCATTGCTATTGCGAGAATTATTTTCGGCTCAACAATGAGCATCCAAGCACCACCTAATTTAAGCCCTGGTGTACTGCCACAACTGATAGATGCCGGTATCAACGATTGGGGCGGTGTCTCGCCACTGACCCCCGATTTTGTTAACCCAGAAGCCCCTTGGCCTCATCTAGATAACTTAAGGCTTGAAACAGAAAAAGCCGGTAAACACTTGGCTGAGCGCCTTACTGTCTACCCAAGCTATATACGCGAACAACATATTTGGCTCGACGAGAAATTTCATACCCCCATACTGAGAGCTACTGATAGTGACGGCTTTCCCAGAGTAGATGGCTGGCATACTGGTACCAGCGTACAACCGCCAAATGATGAGATACAGCGTATCACGCAAACGAAAAGCAAAGCAGAAATAACATCAGAAGTGACTAAAGTCTTGCATAAAGTAGCCGAGCAACAGGACCTCAGCACTGAGGATATTGTGACACTGTTTAAAGCTCGAGGTAACGACTTCAGTCAAGTTTGCGCTACCGCGAATGAGCTACGCACAACATTGGTCGGTGATAATGTTACTTATGTCGTCAACCGCAATATCAATTATACCAACATATGCTATTTTAAATGTCAATTCTGTGCCTTTTCAAAGGGCAAAACACACGAAACTCTACGAGACAAACCTTACGATTTAACATTCGACGAGATCAAACGTCGGACTAAAGAAGCTTGGCAACGCGGTGCTACCGAAGTCTGCATGCAGGGCGGCATCCATCCTGATTACAGCGGCCAGCATTATCTAGATCTCTGCCATGCTGTTAAACAAGTTTGTCCAACTATACACATCCACGCATTTTCACCCCTTGAAATTTGGCAAGGGGCCAAGACGTTAAACCTTTCTGTCAAACACTTTCTGCAAGAACTCGTTAAGGCAGGCTTAAATACCCTACCTGGCACCGCCGCGGAAATACTCGATGATGAGGTGCGAAAAAAACTGTGTGCTAATAAAATTACAACCGAACAATGGCTACACACCATGCAGACCGCCCATGAACTCGGTATAAAAACAACGGCGACAATTATGTTTGGCCACTTGGATAGTTATTATCACTGGGCAAAGCACTTATTACATATTCTGGCGCTACAAAAAACGACCGGCGGGTTCACCGAATTTGTGCCGCTCCCTTTTGTCGCCTCTGAGGCACCTATCTATCGACAGGGTAAAGCACGCAACGGGCCGACCTTCAGAGAATGTGTCTTAATGCATGCCGTGGCACGTCTCGTGCTTAGCCCTGCAATTAACAACATCCAAGCGTCTTGGGTAAAATTAGGCTTACAAGGTGTTGCCGCATGTTTAAATGCAGGTGCCAATGATCTCGGCGGCACTTTAATGAACGAAAGTATTACTAAAGCTGCAGGGGCAACCCATGGCCAAGAGACATTACCCCAAAGTATAGAAAACTTAATTAAAAGTATGGGACGAACACCAATACAACGTACGACACTTTACCAGGTTGCGTCAGAAGATAGCCGCCAACGCGCGCGCAATGCATTACCGGTTTCACCCATCCTGAATAATGTGCGACAACGTGAGAAAAAGAAAATGCCTGTAATGTAAAAGACAAATTTTTCTAAAGAATCTTAAATAGTCACCCCAAAGACTAACACACATCCATCAAGCCTGCAGATACCATCACGAACGAAAGTATGAGTGCCCTGCTGCACATGAGAATGAGCACAAAGAACAGGTAAATTAAGCGATCTACTAACTAGTTACTGTCGAATCAACATTGAGCCAATGGGCCAGCTTCTCCTCAACGATGGCTTTTTTTACCGGCTTTTTCATATAATCATCCATACCGGCACTTCGACATGATTTCTCGTCTTCAGTCATAGTATTAGCAGTAACAGCAATAATGGGTACCTTCTTGTTAGCAAAATTGGTCTTTCTAATTAGACGGGTTGTTTCAAATCCATCCATTACCGGCATTTGACAATCCATCAGTACCACATCAATTAACTTCTTATTAAGTACTTCTAGCGCTTCAACACCATTGTTAGCTGTTAACACCTCACAACCTAGCTTTTGTAACATACCAGAAAGTACTCGCTGATTAACGTTGTTGTCTTCCACCACTAAAACACGTGTTGCCCGTGTTTTTTGCTGAACGGCTTTTTCGCGAGGCTTGTCTACAATAGGACGCTTAATGTCACTTGCAAGTTTTCGTATCTGCTCTACGCTAGCCCGTTTTAAACTTAGCATAAACTGAAATTGGCTACCAACACCATACTCACTGTCAAAAGACAATTCCCCCCCCATCAAACGCGCTAACTGTTTACACATTGCTAAGCCAATACCGAGCCCACCATGCTGTCGAGTAAAGGGACGTTCTTGCTGACTAAAGGAATCAAATATGGTGTCTTTTTCACTCTCACGCACACCTTGGCCCGTGTCAACAATTTGAAACACTAGAGCAACATGGCCGGTTTCGCTATCATCATCTAACTGGTTAGACTGCATTGCAACCGACATTGAAACGGTACCTTGTTCAGTAAACTTAACAGCATTGTCAAGCAACTTATCGATGACCTCACTGATTTTTTTTACATCGCCAACCAAATACTTAGGCACAGCAGAACTGACCTGGCAATTGAACAATAGATTTTTTCGGTTACAACGCCGCGTGTAGCGGCTATTTATCGGCTTAAGCAATTGCCGTAGCGAAAACGCTTGTTCATTTAGGGCTAAGTTACCCGACTGAGCTTCACTGAAGCTTAAAATACTATCAATTAACAGCATCATGTCAGCCGCTGAATGAGATGCTGTCTCAATATACTCACGCATCTCATCATCCAATTCTCTCGTTTTCATCAGTTGTAACGCGCCGTCAACCCCATTCATAGGTGTACGTAGCTCGTGGCTAATCAATGTTAGAAAATCATTCTTCAAGCGGCTGTTCTTATTGGCCTCGTCAATCACTCGGCTTTTTAGTTTGCTTCTTTCCGACTGCAATACACTGATGCGATTGCCTAAAGCGAATGCTAACAACAACACTTGCAAGGTAGCGCCAATGTGAACGGCATGGTACATAATTATATTGTGAGGCAAAAATCCCATGATCGTACCCACTTTGGCAAAACTGCCCACGAGTAGGCAAATCCAAGCTGTAAGAAAATACTTAGCTGCATCATGCCCCTCTTGAACACGTTTAATACTGGCATAGACAATCAGCAACAGCACAATAGCCGAGATAGCCGCAACCAACGCCGCAGCACCAACATTTGGCAGAAAAAAGATAGTAGGCATAGCTATCACGACAAGCCAAGATACCATGCTATAAACGCGCTTTCCTTTGGACGAATCCAATGCCAAAAAATCAACCGTGACCGATAACATGAGCAAAGCTACCACTAACGGCAATAGATAAGACATATAAATGTTAAACTGAGGTTGGTCCGGCCAAATAAACATGTAGCCATAACCGTCTACCACAAAAGACATACATATTAGGGTAAAGATAAACGCGACATATAAAAAGTAAGATTTCGACTTCAACGCAATAAAAACAAAAATATTGTAAATTAGCATTGCGATCAAAACCCCATAAAAAACCGCCATTGCTATGTTGTATACAACCTTCTTCGCAATATATCGATCGGTAGTAACTGCTTTTAATGGAAAGAGTGTTTGCCCATCTGCAACTACTTTAAAATAAAAATGAGCGGTTTTGTTTGGTTGCAATGAGATAGGAAAAACGAACCCGGTACTACGTATCTGACGTGAGCCAAACACCTCACTATAACCAGTCTTGTGTAATGTATACTCACCACTATCGTCCAGAGAATACATTTCAAGCTGCGACAGCCACGGAAAGTTGACATCGAAAAGCCAATCCTGGTGTTGCACAGCAGGACCGGCAATCGATAGCTTAAACCAAAAACTTGAATTAGTAATACCGCGTTTAAACACTTCACTGGTATTACGGATAAATTTACCCTTTTTTTCCTTTAAGAGAATATCTTCAAACGTTAAATCGCCCCGCTTGTCCTCAAAAAACCATAAACTTTTACCCAGCGGTATTTCGCTTTCAGCAAAATTTAGCGTCAATGGAATATTGCCTGCGGCGGGCTTGTCCGCAACAGACAACGCCCTACTCTGCAACGGCAAAAACGCCAAGCAAGTAATTAGCAACACTAGCAGATGCTGACAGTAATAAGGCACGACTCTCCGATAAAAGCCGACCAATAATTCACCAGAAAAAAACACAAAAACTCCACAATAACCTATTTATTATTTTTTGATAAACGACCTAACATCGAGATAAAAAAAGAAGGAGCAACTGTCCTTAACTTGTGTTCTAACTCCTACTTAAACTCTTTTTCTTATCTCCTAGATAATTCCAATCTCAGTTCCAATCTTCTCCTATAATCCCAAATAGATTAGATCTATATCTTTTTTAACCAGTAATATGTAACACCATCGTATATTCGATGTAATACCCCTTCTGATGTTACGTTGGCGCCCCCTAAAACGCCTATATTTTAGTTCCCATTTTTCTGAGTGCCTACTTTTTCATTGTTGAAAAAGCCGGCGCGCATTATAGTATTTCAATACCCAATGTTTCTATTGTCGGGAGCAGCGAAGAAAGACGACAAAGGCTAGATGTACTTTGCGTCACGCACTTAACAATACAAGGACAAACATGTTCCAGACATAAACACAATTTTGTATTTGCATAAAGACAACTGTGATGACTGGAAAGATGATTAACATACTGCTTAGTCAAAAATACGTTACTCTCAATCAACACAAACAACAAGCAACAATTAAGTGAATACTTACAAATAAACATTGCCCTTAACA
>JANQMK010000184.1 GCA_028280085.1 Pseudomonadales bacterium | reverse complement strand
CGAGAAGGTGAGTTGATCGTTGCGAAAGCCTGATCTAAACATAGCGCCACTAACACCATGATTAAGGTAAACCGGGACGACTAGATCAACCCCTTGTACAACACTATTGTAGTTGAGCGTCCACAGCAAACTGTAACCCCAGCCATTCGCAGAATTTTGCACAGCTAAAGTGTTGGTGTCGCTAAAATCACCCGTGTTATCTTGACGTCCCGGCACAGTCCATGTCACTACCTCTGCAATCAACGTGGACGAATCTGCATACCAGCTAGGCCCAAATATATGTAAAACATTGGTGGTTAGTTGAATATAGTCTTCACGCGACGGCCAGCGGTTCACACCACCACCCATTAGCGGGGTGTTAGGTCGATAAGTCAATTCAGCTGCAACATTACTGGTTCCAATAACGGTACTATAACTCAAGCCATATAAGCGAATATCGTTAAAGTACTCTATCCAATAATCCAGCGGATCCTCGCCCGCGCCATTGAGGTTTAGTACTTCGCCACTGACTGCAACAGGATTGTCACGAATAAAACCCATTAAGCCAAGCAAGTTAGCTAACTCAAAAGCAGATAGGTTTGACCCTAAATCAACCGTACCCCTAAATTCTTGCCCTGTTAATGCTGTCATCACATCTCGGGTAAACTGAGAGTCAATCATATTTAACGGTAATTTCCAAGAAGGTAGGTTATCATGGTAGTTAACGAAATAAATACCTAACTCTGCGTCATCATCTAGTAGATAACGGATCGCGATACCAAACTGCCCATCGTCGTTCGGCTTTTCAATACGATTAAGATTTGAAATAAGCTCTCCACCGCCATTGTAAAATGGCGAGCCGGGCACAAACGGAAGAACATGTCTGGCACAATCTGGTTCCGATTCAACGGGGTTGCAATCAGTATTAGTGAGATCAACACCAAATACCCTAACTTCATCACCAGATATGAAAGTGAAAGTCTCACCGCTAAAACCGATAGAATCAAACTCAGAAAAGTAACTGCCCGATGGGTCAATAAAGCTTTCTTGCCACTCATACTGGTAATAAGCTTCAATATTGATGTTTTCCGTCAGATCGATCTGTCCGTAAAGCGCTCCTTTAGGCAGCAACAATTCTTTAACTTCAAGACCGGGAACATTGCGTACCTGCGCATCGATGTGGTTGATCGCGGTACTTATACCACCGCCCGATAATAGCGCTTCCCCCCAACTAATCACCTGCCGGCCTAGACGCAAACTTAGTGTGCGATCACCAATATAAAAACTGCCATAAACAAACGCATCTAAAAATCTTGCACTCAGCCCCATGTAGTCTTCTGTTCGCTGTGTAAATTCATGAAAACCAGCATTGTGGCCATTGTTAGTGCCAAATCTTGGATTGGGGTTATAGGAAGAATAGTTATCGTTGTCAGTAGATTGGTTAGCATAAACGGGATCTAGCCAGGCTTTACCACGCAAAAATAGACCAAACTCCTGCCATTTAATATCAGCCTCTGTCAAAATACTCACACGGTTCGACACCAAGCCAGCGTCAAAGTTGTTGTTACCATCATTGCCATTAATAAGAAACGCATTTTCGATGATCTTGGCTAGGTTATCTAACTCACCGCTGGCGCCACTGGAACCTTCTCTAATATCAGGCTGCGGACTTTGCACCCGAATTTGAGCGCCATATGTCAGCGTAGTATCCCAATCTACCGTCAATGAATTATCTAACTCATACCTACCACCGTAAGCCGAACACGCAAAAAATATGACGCTGATAGCAATGATAGCGCTAAGCAGTTTATCCCGCGAAGCAGCGCCTACAACATGCGGGACAGCAAGTCCTACAAAGGGGCGCCTCTTATTGATTGTCATAGGTACAACCACCTTCAATCTTTATCGGATTACTATTGTTTTTCAGTTTAGTTCAACTGTGACAAAACTTTAGGGCCTATCTCATAATCATTCGACCTCATAATCATTCGACCTCGTAATTATTCGACGTTTTATGCAAAGCATTTATGGGCCAGAGACAAAGTACTAGAAGCACATAGTTTGTTGGCGCCAAATGAATAGTAAGTAGCATCGGCACGGACCTGTGAGACCTTGCCCGAGGGATAGTAGCTGAAGAACTCGATAGCTAACCACTCAACAGTAAGGACATGACAGTAACACCCAAACCACACCTATTTCTAGTCAGTCTCATTCCTCGGCAGCATAAGCTATTACAAACAGCGAAAGAACTCAATTTAAAATCTGATTATTTGTTAACTTTGGCCATTCAATTATGACTCAATTATAAACAACACAGCGGGAATTCACGCCACCTGCACAAGTCATTTTCTAAACAGACTACTGGATAGGAACATACCAGTGGTAGCAAAATAAACCAAACACCCTTAATGCGGCAAAACAGCGAGCAGTCATCAAGGTACGAAACAACTCGAAAACGCAACGATAGGCGCGACTTATATCACATTTTGTGACATACGATAGCTCGCCCTCACACTAATTTTTCACAGTTTCTAGGCAATTGATAAGGAGTAGACTTTCCAAATTGACCAGGTCAATTATAATTTATAAATGTTGTCCACGCCCTGGCGGAATGGCCCAAACTACGACAAACCAAGCGATACCCGGCGCCTGCAAAACGGCTTCAGAGTTAAACGTATGATTAAATACTGGCAGTTTGTACGTAGTAGCCTTTTCACCTGCTATCTACCCCTGCTACCCGTACTGAGCAATCATACCCTAGCAACTGAACAAAACACCGAACAAAGCGTGGTGGATACCAAGGCAAGTGTCTATCAATCCTCATCGCACCCACCAGCCAAACCGTTAGCTACACCAAATGAAGTCATCGCAAGCCCCGATAAAGCTGATGATGGAGAAAACGCTACTGAGAAGTCTTTACCCACCGCAAGTGTTGATATGCTTAATGACGCCGCCGATCAGAAGCAGACTGACGAACCAACCTTTATGGATAGAACATTCAATCGCTTAGAGTACAGCCGCAATGACTGGTCCGAAAAAATTAACCTACTAGCAAAAAAAGTGGACCGCTTTATTGGCCAAGAAGAAGCCGAAGAAGAAGTGTATGAAAGCTCTATGCGTTTACGTTTATCAAATACCTTTAAGGAGTCAGGCGATAATACCGGCGACGTCTCACTGAAAGTGCGTTTGGATTTGCCCTTGGCAAAAAGGCGCTTTCGTCTCATTGTAGAAAACGACCCAGACGACCAGGAGTCCTTGGGTGAAAAGTCTTTAACGCAGGATAAGGGCAATTTAGGTGATGAAGAAAATAAACATTTTCTCGCCGGCTTTCGCTATATTTTAGGTAACGACACCGAAAAATGGTACGTCGCGACAGATGCAGGCGTCAGAGTACGATTACGCTCTCAAGCTTTTGTGCGCTTAAAATCTCGACGTAACTACCAACTCAGTGAGTTCTGGCACTTCCAAATTAGACAAAATATCTACTATTTCAACGAAGACGGTTTCGGCCAAAAAACACAATTCCATTTGCAGCGACCATTAACCGAGCAACTTACCTTTCGATCGACGTCGGAAGCCAAATGGGAAAAGGAAGATGACTATTTTGAATTTGCGCAGTTTCTAGCTGTTCTACAATCTATAAATCCTAAAAAAGCCGTGGAATATAAATTAGGTGTACTAGGTGAAAGTCAGCCAAGCCAACGGGTGACCAATTACTCTTTTGTCGTCAATTACCGAGAATTAATCTACAAAGACTGGTTGTTCTTCGAAATTGGTCCAGGTGTGTTATTCGACCGAAAAGACAATTTTGATCTCACACCATCAATCTCATTTAAATTAGAAATATTTTTCCTCTCGCAATAGGTGTTGTTGGGTGTCTGTTGCCAATAGGCACCTCAAGCCAGGAATCAAATAAAAAAACCTATCGGCGCTTTAGTTCACCTAACTATGGCTGATTCGAATTTTTTATGTTTATTATTACGCGATATCGACCCGGCGTCAGTTATTTTACTCAACACAACTTTACGGTTACACTCGACAGTCTTACGATGCAAAAGAGTTAACAACCGGCCTATTACTACAGATGAAACTGTACATTGCGGAAAAACCTAGTTTGGGTAGGGCAATCGCTGACGTATTACCAAAGCCCCATAAACGCTTAGATGGTTATATCCAAGTAGGTGATGGCGACTGCGTCAGTTGGTGCATCGGTCATTTATTAGAACAAGCAGAACCGGAAACATATAATCCAGCATTTAAAAAATGGCGTATGGAGCATCTGCCCATTATCCCCAAGCAGTGGCGTTCTCAAGTAAAGCCAAAAACCAAGAAGCAGCTTAATATTTTAACTAAGCTCATCCATAAAGCGGATGAGATCATTCACGCAGGTGACCCCGATCGAGAAGGGCAACTGCTGGTTGACGAAGTTTTTGCCTACCTCAATATAAGTGCCGCTAAGCGCAATAAAATTAAACGTTGTCTTGTCAACGACCTCAACCCTCCCGCGGTACAACGATCACTGGCTAATTT
>JANQMK010000147.1 GCA_028280085.1 Pseudomonadales bacterium | reverse complement strand
ATACCATAGGTTTCACCTTCTAGCTTAAAGGTAACCCATTGTAACATTGGGTCTTCGTCTTTTTGCAAATCCATGCTCGACATCTCACATCCCCGACTGACGAAGCAGATAACCTAAACGACCGGTTTGTTTAAGTAGATTCTGTTGTTAAACTGTCCCAGCCCAAGCCAGCTATACTGCCAAAAATTGCCGCTCTTATCCTTTACTATAGAACAGAGCACTATCTGTGCCAGTTAAAAGCACCATGATAAAGTTGCTTTATTAGACAAATAGATTCACAGTGAACACGCTGCCTATAACAAATACTCGTAGGTTGCTAAAGTCCGCAACGATAGCTAAGTTACAATGGGGCGGCAGCGCTCGCCTTAGTAATTTTTATAAATATATGGCATGCTTTTTTTGGTATTATATCTAAATACAATAAGCCAATGAGTTACTTTACTAAACAGAATAGGTAAACACTCTATACAGAATCAACTAGAACTTAGCTAGAAGGCGATGAGGAAAACAGTCGTTTGAGTTCAGCTGCGTCCAAAATAACACACATTTGTTCTTTTGCTATGCCAGCCAACCAACGCCGTTTGGAGCGATTTGAGCGCCATTTTACACTGGTTGGCTCAATGGGTGCGGAACGTTTGATGTCGTTTACTGCCAAACTAAAATCCGTAGCATCAATTGCGATAATGTATTTGTAGCTACGTTCGCTATCATCATTTGACTTATCGGAACAAACAAGTTGCGCGGTATCTATTACCTTGTAACTAGTTCCATTAATAGGAGTGATTCCTAGTAAAAATTCATTACTTCCAGCAACGCAGCGCATATTGTCTTTCATAAAATGCACACTGCCCAATGTTACCAAGGGCATTGCAATTGCCAGATTACCAACATCAAAAAACAAGCAATCAAATCGCTGCTGTGCCCAACCTGGGCGGCCATTATCAAGCCACTCAAGAGAATTCCTAGCGTTATTTGTTTGCGACTCTGTCTTTTGTTCAGCATTAAATCTCGATGAGAGAACACCCGCATCCCATCCATCGGTTATAGTTCGTTTCGCTACAACCCGCTTCCGTTGTCTTTCAGGTCTATCGTTTATTGCGATAGGGGCTTTTTCATTTAGGTCGCCAACCGTAGCAGACTGCTGAGGCCTTGCCGTAGAAAATTGCTTTGAATTTAGACCATCCAATCGTCTCGACTGAGACGTGCTCTTTTCTTTCTCTGTATCCTTAGCTGGCCTCTCTTCGGTTTCGATCTGCAGCAATGACGGTGACAATAATACTTTTGACTGCCCATTGGAAATGGGGTCATCAAATTTCTGTAACAGTTCTTTACATTCTTGTTTTCTTAACTTTGATGGCGATTCAGTGGTATCACGTGCGTCTTCGTTCAGTAAATCATCGACATAGTCTTGTAGATCCAACGGCGGTTTAATCTGCTCCGTAACACGGCTCTCATTAACTTCAGACATGTTCAGCACTTCTTCTTTTCATTAAATTATCCACTTCCAATAAATGTGTGAGCAGAGATTCATATGCCACAACACCCCTTGAGTTTGGATTAAGCTCTACCAGAGATACGCCCAGTTCACTAGCATTTCTGAACTTTGTATCTATAGGTATCACTGATTTCCACATTTGCTCTGGGTAGGTACTGCGTAGCGTCTTGAGGCTAACGGCACTTGCTTGTGTTCTCCGATCATACATCGTTGGCACTATAATATAATTAAAACTATGTTCACGAGATTTAGTCACCATGCTGAGCGTTCGCATCATTCGTTCTAGACCCTTAATGGCCAAATACTCAGTCTGAACAGGTATCAATAAGCAATCGCAGGCTGCTAAGGCATTAATCATTAAAACGCCGAGCATGGGGGGATTATCAATTAACACATAGTCATACTCATCATCAATCATGGACAGTGCATTACTAATAACAAGCCCCATACCATCCTTGTTTTGTGTACTGCGTTCTATGGTTGCTAATAGCAATGATGCAGGCGCTAATCTAACATTTTCATGACTGGTATTAACCAATATCTTTTTAACATCTTCTTTCTTTACAGGGCGCTGTAGTCTAAATAAGTTGTAGACACTATTGTTTATTTCATCTGGGTTATATTGAAAATAGCTAGTCATCGAGCCTTGGGGGTCAAGATCTAACAGCAATACTCGCTTACCCATCTTTGCAAGCAAGCCCGCCATCGTCACCACTGTAGTAGTCTTACCTACACCGCCTTTTTGATTTGCAATAGCCCATACTTTCATAGTTTGTCCGCCTTTTATTTTTTCCTTGGCTGGTTGGTGAAACGTAACCCACCATCTTCCATTTTTATAGTTTGAACTCCCTCAATATCTGAAGGTAGTTCACGAACCTCTTCTACTTCATCATCCCACTCAAACTTAATCAGTGGTGTATCTATCTCGCGTATCAAGGTTTCTTCATCGATATCACCAAGAATATCCGCATCAGCCATCTCTTGACGAGATACTAGTATCACTACCCGACGATTCCTTGCTCGTCCCTCTTCAGTTGCATTGTCTTCTACCGGCCTGTACTCAGCATACCCTACCGCTGATAGCCGCTCTGGAGCAACACCGTAATCTGCTAACAGTCTGACCACCGCAGCTGAACGCGCGGCGGATAGCTCCCAATTAGATGGAAAATTACCAGATTTAATAGGTATATTGTCAGTATAACCAGCCACCCTAATTTCGTTGTTATACGCCTTCAGTACGAAGGCTAGTTCTTTAAAAATTGCTTTAGCTTTATCGGTGACGTTAATATCTCCGCTATCAAATAAGATATTTGATTGTAAGCGCAGTTCTAGCCACTCGCCCGTGGTAGATAGCGATATAAGATCATCTTTTATCAATTCATTAAAGGCAGAAATAATCGTTATCGATATATCCTCTAGCATGATTTCTGCCTTTACAGCTTCGGGGCCGTAGCCGCCTTCTCCCATAATAAAAGCGCTGTGATTCTCATAAAACTCATCATCAAAAGCTCTATCTGATCGAGTAATCTCGCCGGTTTGGCTCGGTTCCAATGTGCGCTGATGCACAACGCTGCGGTCCTTGCTAAAATTGTCCTGTAGGGTGTCCGATAGCACGCGATACTTACCTTCATTAACCTGAGATACTGAGTACAGAACAACAAAAAAACCAAATAGTAAGGTAATAAAGTCAGAATAAGAAATTAGCCATCTATCTTGGTTATCGCGATCTACTTGATTTTCCCTACGTAACACGTCAATGTACTCCATTTATCAACGCAAAAAACCGTCCAATTTAAGTTGTATAGCACGGGGGTTTTCTCCCTCAGCAATAGCGATAATGCCCTCAATGATTAACTCACGATAGTTGCTTTGTTCGCGAATATTGCTTTTAATCTTGCCAGCGACTGGTAACAAAAATAGGTTAGCAAAAGCGACACCATAAATTGTTGCAACAAACGCAACAGCAATACCACTACCCAATTCAGCCGGATTGGCAAGATTGCCCATAACATGAATCAACCCCATAACCGCACCCAGGATGCCAATGGTGGGAGCATACCCCCCCATACTCTCGAATAATCGAGCGGCATCCAAGTCTCGTTGTTCTCTTACAATCAATTCTACTTCCATCATACTGCGAATCATTTCAGGCTCACTGCCGTCAACCAACAGTTGTAATCCCTTTTGGGCAAAATGATCTTCTTCTTGTTCAGCCATCGTTTCTAATCCCAACAGGCCATCGCGACGCGCCGCGTTAGCCCAAAGTACAACCTTTTGAATACCCTTATCAAACGGCACAACAGGCGGCACAAACACCCAAACCAGCAAGCTTATCGAACGCTTTAGATTGTCAACAGATGTCTGCAAAGCAGCTGCGCCAATAGTTCCACCCAAAACGATAAGCGCAGCGGGTAAATTAAACAACGCAGACAAGTGTCCGCCTTCAAATAAATTACCGAGAATCACAGCCAAGACACCCAAAAATATCCCTAAAATACTCAGCACATCAATCATCGGCAAAACTCACCTATCAGTCGGTCAGCCATCTCTGATAGACCAATCACCTCATCCGCTAAATTAGCGTTCACCACTGCCATAGGCATACCGTATATCAGGCAGCTCGCCTCGTCTTGCGCCCAAATAGTCGCGCCGCGATTTTTTAGCAAGCGTGAGCCATCACGGCCATCACTCCCCATGCCAGTTAACACCATGCCTAGCACATTGCTACCGAATATGTTAGCTGCTGAACCAAAGGTGATATCGACACAAGGCTTATAATTAACGCGGTTGTCTCCAGGCAGTACTCTTACTCTTTTTTGCTTATCAATCATTAACTGCATACCACCGGGCGCGAGTAATGCCACACCTCTATCAAGAGAATCGCCATTTTTTGCCTCTCTGATTTTGATATGACAGAGGGAATCAAGGCGCTCAGCAAACGCTTTGGTAAAATTTCCTGGCATGTGTTGTACTAACACAATAGGAATGGGGAAATTAGAGGGTAACTCAGTCAGCACACTGGTTAAAGCTGCGGGACCACCAGTAGACGTACCAATAATGATAACATCGCATCTTCCACGTAGGGCTTTTCGGCCTAACTTACTAGACTTCGATATTGAAAGTGATTTATTTACATCTGTAAAATGTTTCTGTTTGCCATTGGTCTTATCAAGTTGTTGTGTCGTATCTCGACGCATCTCAGGCTGGGTGCTATTTTTTTTGCCACTTGACGGTTGATTTTGAGGTGACTGTATTCGGCGAAGCCGCTCGGCAGACGTTGACACACTTGGCTTGGTTGGTAATGAATTATCACTACTTGCTACTTTTTGCTTTCGTACGTTGGTTAACCTCTGCGGTATTTCCTGGTCAAGAGCCGAGTTACTACTTATTTTAGTGGGCACGGTATCGCTCTTAGCTGTAGATTTCAACGGACGGCTTAGACTAGACCGAACAGGATTAGCGCTCGAATTAGTATCTTCTACAGGACTGGGAGTACTCTTACTACTTTTTGCTACTGCTTTCAGTTTATTAAATAGGGAACGCCTTAATTTACTGGAATTTCTTGATATTTCCTCAAAATTCTTCGGCAGAAAATCTACCGCACCAGCTTGCAACGCGTCCAGTGTTATTTTAGCGCTTTCATAAGTTAAAGATGAAAACATCAGTATCGGTGTTGGCTTCTTTGACATTATTTCTTTCACCGCACTAATCCCATCCATCACGGGCATCTCATAGTCCATTGTAATGACATCAGGGCTTAGTTGTAGTGTCTTATCGACGGCATCACGTCCATTTTCAG
Organism: Pseudomonadales bacterium; assembly: GCA_028280085.1. GTDB lineage: Bacteria > Pseudomonadota > Gammaproteobacteria > Pseudomonadales > JANQMK01 > JANQMK01. Next base: position 1,475 of record JANQMK010000147.1, on the reverse strand, counting down.
CCATACCTACAATTTCAAACTGCCTGGTGGTAGAAAAAATCTCCTTTAGCCTTCGACGGAAAAAACCCGAATCATCTACGATAAGCACCTTAATTGCCATAACAGGCACACTCCGCGATGGGGATACGTCTAGCCATTAAAATTTGATAATAGAACGAACTAGGCTTCAATTTGATTGGCTGTAAACAACTGATAGGAAAAGTATGAATACGATAAGAATACTGATAACTATAAAACTTAAAGAGGGCTAATACGCCGGCAGGAGTAGCACTTAAGTCCGAGCGCCATCGCAACAACATCCGTTATCTCCCTTTTTACAGTTTGCCCTATCCGTTCGAACAAACTAATAAGTCCCTTATCCAGCATAACGTTTCAACATACTCGGCACATCAAGAATCAGAGCGATTCGACCATCACCAGTGATGGTAGCTCCAGCCATTCCGGGCGTTCCATGCAACATCTTGCCTAGTGGTTTTATGACAACTTCTTCCTGACCAATAAGTTGGTCTACGACAAAACCTACGCGCTGCGTACCAACAGATACGATAACCACATGAGCAGAGTCAGTAGCTGCTTGGCTAACTGCCCCTCCTTTTACCAACCAGCGCTTCAAATGAAAGAGAGGTAGCGCTTTTTCTCTCACTATAACGACCTCCTGGCCATCAACGATATTGGTTTGTGTCAAATCCATATGGAATATTTCATTCACACTAACTAACGGTAAGGCAAAGGTCTGGTCACCCAACATAACCATTAAGGTTGGCATGATCGCTAGAGTAAGAGGAACTTTAATTGCTATACGCGAGCCCTCGCCCAATTTTGAGCGAATTTCTATTGAACCATTTAACTGAGTGATTTTTGTTTTTACTACGTCCATGCCGACACCACGACCGGAAATATCAGAAATTTCCGTTTTGCTGGAAAATCCAGGCATAAAAATCAGATCGTAAGCCTCGGTATCAGACAATCGGTCTGCGCTATCGCGATCAAGAAGCCCCTTATCAACAGCAATATTACGTAACTTCTCGGCATCCATTCCAGCGCCGTCATCCGTGATAGAAAGCAGGATATGGTCTCCTTCCTGCTCTGCAGCCAATATTACTCTACCAATACGTTCCTTTCCTGCCGCTTCGCGATCTGCTGGCATCTCAATACCATGATCTACCGAATTGCGAACTAAGTGGACCAACGGGTCGGCCAAAGCCTCAACCAAGTTTTTATCTAGGTCAGTGTCTTCCCCTTCAAGCTCAAGATTAATCTCTTTCTTTAAGTTACGCGCCAAGTCTCGTACAACCCGGGGAAACCGGCCAAACACTTTCTTTATTGGCTGCATACGAGTTTTCATGACTGACGTTTGCAAATCAGCTGTCACCACATCCAAATTGGACACAGCTTTTGACATATCTTCGTCGCCACTATTACTACCTAATCGGACCAGCCTGTTGCGCACTAATACCAGCTCGCCAACCATATTC
>JANQMK010000143.1 GCA_028280085.1 Pseudomonadales bacterium | reverse complement strand
GGAAGAAGACATTGCTGCTATCTGGTGTGATGTACTGAAACTCGATAAGGTTGGCGTACATAACAACTTTTTTGATTTAGGCGGTCAATCATTGTTGGCTGTACAAGTAGTTACGCAAGTTAGGCAAAGGTTCGATATAGACTTGCCTGTTAGTGCAATGTTTGAAGTTGCTACGGTGGCCAAGATGGCTAAGTATATTGAGACCACGGCTTGGTTGTTAGAAGAGGACTCCGGAGAGGCCGGTGATGGTACTTCTGGCGATGACCGAGAGGATTTTGAGCTTTAGCTGATGTTCTTATTCAGTTGATGTCAATTTGCTATCAATAAAATGCTGCAGCAAGTATAAGTAAGCATTGATTTGGCTTATTTTTGGTTCAAAAAAAAGAGATGGGATAGTGAGATAAGTTTTATGATAGCTATCGGTAAAACAACCATCTCATCAGTGATTGTTTAAGATTTATATTGTTTAAAGCTAATATTGCGGAGCTTAGGTGTTTAGCCAGTGGCTACAGCACCTGCACTTACACCTACAACTACGGCTAAAACTACAACAATTACAACACGTGCTCTGTTTGTTGGCTGTGTTTGCTTATGGCGGTACGTAATGTGGTTACATAATAGCAATAGCTATTATACCGTCAAATTTACTAGGGCATCTCCTCATTGTTTAGAGGTGTCCTAGGTCTCGGTATAGCCTCGATTAAGGGACTCTTCGATTGATAGGATATTGTTAGTATTTTGTTGTGAGGGCTGCAGTGACTTTTCGATGGCGCTTTGACTGGATTTAATTGCCATGAGAATGTCATTAATTGATTGAAGGTCACCACCGCTTTCGATAAGGTCCTGCAAGGAGTTGCACTTGTCGATTTTTCTTTTTAATTCATTGACTTTCCGATAAGAAACAGTATCCATATGCGGCCCCCGTAGCTAAGCTGTAATAACAATTCCATTTACCAATTTCACTTAAATAGTAACGCCACTTAAGTCATAACGTCACTCACATAATTTCACACAATTTCACATGATCTCACACAATAACGCCACATTAGTCATCACTCAGTAGCTGGTAATAGCTAACAGTGCCACTAATACAACAACCTTTTAATCACATGTATAATTGGGTGACTAACTATAATATAAAGACTAACTATAATATAAACTAGAATATAGTCTATACCGACGCAACAATTAAGCAACTATCATTGTGCTAGATGGCTAGAATAACTATCATTTCTTCTGCTAGCAACGGCTTTGTTCTATTCTCTTTTCTTTGTTTGATCTATGTTATCTCAAACGGAGATAAACTGTGTCGTTGCGCCGTGTCTTTATCAATATTAGTGTTTCTACCCATGTTAGCAGCGATAAACAGGAAATATGTTTTGTGGTTGTTTTTAAAACAATTATATTTGCTGGTGATAGTGAGGTCTGATGATCGTAAGGCACGGAAAATATTAATAGGTAACTTTGTAAAGGAATATAGTGATGCTCACCCATGAAAAAATAAATTATGTTGAATTTCCTGCCAAAAATATGGCTGCCACGAAAGCATTTTTTTCTGACGTATTTGGTTGGTCTTTTCAAGACTATGGTGAAGAGTATATGTCGTTTTCCAATCAAGGAATTGATGGTGGTTTTTTCCAGTCAGATTTAGTGGCCAGTACTGCAAACGGTAGTGCGCTCATCGTGTTTTATAGCCAGGCTTTGCAGCAAACATTATCAAAGATAGAACAGGCCGGTGGCGTTATCGTAAAACCGATTTTTTCGTTTCCTGGCGGTTGTCGTTTTCATTTTACTGAGCCTAGTGGTAACGAATTTGCTGTATGGTCAGATAAACCGATTGACTAGTGTGGTTTAACAAAAGAATGCGTGATGCTCGAAACTAAACGTTTGCTACTACGGCAATGGTGTGAGGATGATCTCGCCCAGTTTGCAGCGATGAATGCCGATCCAGATGTCATGAGATATTATCCAGCGACGTTGACATCAGCTGAAAGTGATGCAATGGCTAAAAAGATCCAAACATTGATTGCTGAACGTGGCTGGGGATTTTGGGCCGTTGAACGTAAAGAACAACCGGGTTTCATTGGCTTTGTTGGCTTACACCAACCTCAAGTGATATTACCCTGTTCACCCTGTACAGAAGTGGGTTGGCGTTTAGCGAAAGACTATTGGGGGAAAGGTTACGCTACTGAAGCCGCTAATGCGGCACTGCAGTTTGGGTTTCAACATCTTCGATTAACTGAAATTGCCGCATTCACAGCTGTTCTTAATGAACCATCAAAGGCTGTTATGGAACGCTTGCATATGTTGGATACCGGACAGAACTTTGCTCATCCCGATGTCCCCGTTGATAGTGTTTTACGCGAACACCTACTGTATAAAATGACGAGAAAACAGTGGTACGCCATTAATGAATAGCGGCATGGGTACTATGATTTAACAGAGATACTATGGTTTGATAGAGTTACTGAGGTTTAACAGGGACGCTTTAGTTTAACAGATGAGTGAGTGATAGACAGATATGTATTTTTGCCAATAGGTTCTCGTGTGCTTGCTATTATTATGTTGGAATGGGAACTATTACTTATTTTATAGTTACTTATAGTTTATAGTTACTTACAGTGTTTCAATGCTAAACTTGGTCGAACATGTTAGGCTAATAATACAACCAATATTGTACAACCAATATTGCACAACCAGCATAGTACAACCAATAGGTTTTATACTTAACAAGTTTTACGGCTAATAAGCCTGAACCGCTATTAAAAACTGAATTGTGATGAATAAGATAAAACGGCTTACCACGGTCTCTCAAAAAGATAAGCGGCATGTGATTGGGCTAATGACTGGGATGAGTCGCGACGGTATTGATTTAGCTCATGTAACGATTAGTGGGCGATACCCCGATTGTGATTTTCAGCTATGTGGTACGCTGGCCGCCGCATTCAGTGAAACCACACGGCAACTACTAGAACAAGGTGACCGGCTTTCAACTTATGATATGACATTATTAGACCGGCTATTGGCCGAAGATTTAGCGGCAAGTGTCAACACTTATTTGTCGTGCCAAGAGCTTGCCGTCGACGACATTGATCTGATTGGTTGTCATGGCCAAACGATTGTGCATATTGCCACAACAGCTGAGCAAAAAGGCGCTTCTTTGCAAGTAGGTTCTGGCTCAATGATAGCAGAGCTTACTCATATTCCTACAGTCACTAATTTTCGGTCCCGAGATATTATCTGTGGTGGGCAGGGCGCGCCGTTGATACCAATAGTAGATTATCTGCTCTACCGCAAGGTACTGTTAAATGACGGCATTGATGTCGTGGCATTAAATAATTTAGGCAGTATTTCCAATGTGACGGTGGTTACGCCTAGGTTAAGCGATTGTTTAGCGTTTGACACGGGCCCAGCTAATATGCCGATTGACTATTTTGCTCGTCTTATTAAAGACAATAAGCAAGGCATAGATCATGATGGCTCAATATCGAGCCAAGGCAAGATAAATGAAACTCTTCTGCAAGCTCTGCTAGCTTTGCCTTACTTTGATCAAGCTCCCCCTAAAAGTGCCGGTTACCATGAGTTTGGTCCAGAAGTTTTGGCAAGTATTGCGAGTAAGATGCAAGTGACGCCATTTGACAGCGTGCGTACCGCTGTTGAATTTTCAGCAGCGACTATTGCTCAAGCTTACGAGAACTTTATTGTGCCGCGTTATCCCAATCTACAGAAGATTATTCTTACTGGTGGCGGGGTCTATAACAATACCTTGGTAAATAGCATTAAGATAAAGTTGCCGCAGTACCAGATAGAATCATTAGCCACGACTGACAAGCCGCTGAATGATGCTAAAGAGGCATTAGGTTTTGCTATATTAGCTGATCTTACCTTGCAGGGGGAAACGGGTAATGTGATATCCGCGACCGGTGCAGAGCGGCCCGTTATATTAGGCGAGATAGCCCCCTGAAGCTTTTTTGCATATCGGCTACTTGAGCCTGTCATTGCGGGCTCAGTAGTAGAATATGTTGTTGTTGATCTATCACGAATTCAAATTGCTTCAGTACATTCATACCAAGCAAGCCATCTGCCGCGGTTAAATTGTCAATAATGATAAAGTCCACATTACTAATTCTCTGATCACCGATGGTCAAGTGTTTGAAGCGATACGCGGGTGCCTTTATGGTGCCGTTGGCCGTCGATACTCTGTGCATAGCGATAAACTGTGGTTGAGATTTAGATTTAATGGTTTGGAATAAATGGAGAGACATGGCTGAAATGCTGGCTCCGGTATCGATCAATAAGTTCAAATCGACTATATCATCCAGACGGACCGAGACAAAATAGCTATCGTTGGACCAATGTAACGGAATAGGGATATGTCCGGTTAACGCCCTAGCGATAGTATCGGAGAGCTTTTCTGCTTCTGCGCTGAGAATTGGGTCATGCAGAATATAAGCTAAAGATTGGTTGGCATTGAAATAATCTTTCAGTCGCAAATAAAGCTTAGCCTGATTAAGAAAATAATAGGGATAGTCGGGTTCCGTCCCAATCAAATAATCATATAATTCGAGTAGGGTGTGCCATTCTTGACGTTGTGCTAGTTGTTGGTGGTAGCGGTGTACTAAGTCGTAAATTAGTTGCGAAATGCTTTGCACCTTATCTGGTTCGTCTGTGTGGAGTTTTAATCTATAGTAAGACTTAATCGCTGACACTGTATCGTTTGCTTGTCGATGGGCATCGGCAATCAATGCTAGTACGTCGGTATCGTTATAGTAGTGTTCGAGAAATGCCTCACCAAAAGTGAGGACTCGTTGATGCATATTATCTTCGTTCCAGCGCTGCAATTTAGCTTTAAAGTGAAAGGTGGCTACCTCTGACAGACCATCATTATGTTTATTGAGTTCATCAAAAAACTCTATCAATGGCGTGGTATCAGAAAGCGCCATCAACGTGTTGACAATGTGTTTCATTTCTATGACAGGCGTTGGTTTGATTGACTGGCTTGGATTACTCGGTAGTAGCGATGACATCTGTGAGGCATTAAATTGTACTGGTAGCTCGGCAGAGTTATTACCAATATACCACTGGTGACTGAACCAACCGGCTAGGCCAGAGACGGTAATGAGAGAGATATTCTTTATCGTTGTCTTTTTGAACAATGTTCTGTCGATTAAGATAAGTTGTTGATGATATAAATGATAACTTGGTTGTCAGTTACAGTAACAAGCAGATAATAACAGAAGAGCTTAGAGATGCGGTAATTTTGTTGCGGCATGGGAGTAACAGCAACCTAACACCTAGACAGATTGTGGCAATAGAATAGAGGTTAGTAGTGTGGTAATTTGCGGGTAACCTCGATACGTCTTTAGTCGAGCTACTGGTTAGCCTATGAGAGCCTAATTGATAGTACTCATGCTTTGTATAATCGGCACAATGCAGAGTGTAGTGGAAAAGGGTTGTTGTAGTAAGCATCGGCTTCTTCGTAACTAATAGTATCACTTCGAGGTAACCCATTTTCATTGTCTACCGCAACCATAAAGTAGAAGGAACAGTATTTCTTCTGGTTTAAATCTGCGTTTGATTTATTAATACCTACTGTTATTTCTCAACACTCTTTCTGCGCATTATCAGCATCGAGTAAGATAAGTTGAGTAGGTAAATTGATAAAGTGACACGATTTTAATATTGTGCTTGGTAAGTATTTTAAGCGACTTTACCAGACAGCTGATTTTCTAAAATTGAACTTTAGTTTTAGTGATGGTTATAGTAATAGTTATAGGGCTAGAGAGCTGTCCTTAAGTTAGTGCTTTAGTGTTAGTATTGTCCATCAGACCGTGTTAGCATTGAACTATAATAGTGAAATTTATGTCATTATCGGGTATGCATTAGATATTTGTGAGCATGAAATATTTTTTATAGGCAGGCACCATCGTAGGTAGACGTTATGTTACTGACCATAACCAATAATAAAAAAATGTGTAGTTACTCTATTAGCGGTAACTATTCCGGATATGAATTTTATCACCGCTTATTGTCATTAGTCGTGCTGTTTGTTGCTCTTGTTGGCTGTAGTCTGTCGGGTAATGTAAGCCGCGATGGCGTCGGGTTAGCTGGTGTTGAGGTTACATTGAATAGCCGTGAGACGACCGTCACCGATCAAAACGGCAATTATCGTTTTAATGGCGTCAGTATCGGTAACCACCGTATTGCACTGAAGCCACCGCCCGGTTATAGCGGCGCGGCTAGCATCGATATCGATTATCAAAACGTATTTGCAGTTAGTCATGGCCATGACTTTAATTTGTTGTCAGACACTGAACGGACATTGGTTTCTGGTAGTATTATTGGTACGCAAGAACAAGAGGGATCTTACGTATGGCGAGGTGTGCCATTTGCTCAGCCACCCACTGACGATTTGCGCTGGAAAGCGACTCAGGATATTAGTCCTTGGACTGATAACTATATTGCGCTAGCTAATGGGAGCGCGTGTGCTCAATTAAGTGGTAGTTCGGTTTGGGGCAGTGAGGATTGCCTTTACTTGAATGTATGGACACCTGACTTTAGTTCGATACCTGCGGGTGATGATCGTGTGCCTGTCATGGTGTGGGTGCATGGCGGTGCCAATGTATCTGGAGAAGGCGCACTCTATGATGGTCATGCGTTGGCAGCTCGTTATGGCGTTATTGTGGTTGCTATTAATTATCGGTTGGGGCCTTTTGGTTGGTTTAGCCACCCTGCATTGCGCACGTCTAACAACGCTGCAGAAGACAACTCAGGTAATTTTGGCACGTTAGATATTATCAAGGCGCTGGAGTGGGTAAGGGTAAACATTGGTGAGTTTGGTGGTGACCCGAATAATGTTATGGTATTTGGCGAGTCTGCCGGGGCCATCAATTTGCTGTCGTTACTTACGTCACCAAAGGCTAGCGCGACCTTCAGTAAGGCCGCTATTCAAAGTGGTCTACTAGCGTGGAGCACTCGAACTGAAGCTGAAGCTTTTTCCGATGAGGGCGGACGATCTAGTAGTTCAAGTAATGCGATTAGCGAGCTATTGATTGCAGACCAATTGGCGTCAGATAGCATTGCTGCTAGGGCGTTGCAGTTGTCGATGAGTGATGTAGATATGGCTAACTATCTGCATAGTAAAACCACGGCAGAGCTTATTACGGCATATGCCAATTTCGATCGATTGACTTTTCCCAGTTTGATACGTGACGGCGTTGTTTTGCCCGATGTGGAGCCGCTAGCGCTATTTCAGACTGGTGCCTACCATCAGGTACCTGTTATTATTGGGACCACTTTAAATGAGAGTAAACCATTTATTCTAGCTGATCCGCTGTTTACGACCCAGCCGGTTGGCGATGATTTGCTGCCAACTATCAAGGATGAAAACTTTTACGCTCTTGCTGACTATTATTTTTCAGCTTTTTGGAAAGCCACTGGTGTTGATGAAATTGCCCAAGCTATGCGGCTCCACCAAACATCTATCTATGCGTACCGATTTGATTGGGACGAGGCACCCGTGCTGTTTGATATCGATCTAAGTTTCGTTTTTGGTGCCGCTCATACCTTTGAAATCCCCTTTGTTTTTGGCGTGGGCGATGGGACGAGTGCAGAATCTTTATTCTATTCTGAAGAAAACTTGCCGGGTCGATTATACTTGAATGACCACATCTCATCTTACTGGGCAGAGTTTGCTTTTAACGGTAGTCCAGGCTTTGGCCATAACGCGGAACTCTATATTGAGTGGCAGCCATGGCAAAATGGACCGCAACAGGAACGGCTTCTTATATTGGATACGCCCGCTGATGGTGACATTAGAATGTCACCATTTGTGCTGTCTCGTAGCGAACTGCAAACAGAACTACAGTTAGACACAAGGTTTACTACCAATGAACAAAAGTGCCAGGTTTACACCCGTCTATTCGGCAGCGATAGTTATGCGGCGGACAATTGTTCGAGTTTGTAATGGCAGGTAAACAATTCAGCCATAAGCAAAAAAGCACATCAAACATACAAAACTCGCTTTGTACGGCTTTGTTGGTCAGCGGCCCCAGTGCGAAGTCTTGGTTTGATTAAAATAACACCGGATCTAGCAGAAATAAGAGCAGAAGTAAAAAAAGTTGATTTTCTATTGCTCGTTCTTATTTAGCAGCGCGTTAGCCTGATGTGGCAGGTACTGACTTAAACGCTTTTTGTTTGCGGTAAAAATTGATGTATTTACTGGTTTCTCTATCAAACATCTCATAGCCACCTAATTTCATGACCAGGGTAAACTCTTGGTAAGCCTGTTCGCGTTGGTGCAACTCGTAGCAACATTGACCCAAACGCAGGTGAAGAAACGGGTCGGTTAGCGTGCCTGGGCAATGGAGCGCAGAGCGCAGCGCTTCTTTGCCACAGTCGTATTGCCGCATTTTGAAATAACAATCACCGATTGCAGTCAACACTTGTCCTGCCACGCTGTACTGAGATTGTGGTTTTGGAATCAATATCCAAGCATGATAAAAACCACGCAATGCCTGTTTAAAATTAAAGCGATCATAATGAGTGTAACTATCTTCGTAGAAAACTCTTATCTTTTCCTCGATATCTGGAGTAACTTCTGGCATTGTGTTGTTTTCGTACCTCGTCTACTCGTTTCTTTATTTGTCTTTTCAGACATAGGCATAAAGACAGGTGATGAGCGCCATCAATAGTATGTAACTGTAATAATAGTAACTGTAATTAATAGAACAGTAATTAATAGTGATAGCGGCAACAGCTGTACCGACAAAAACAGCGTTAAAGTAAATCATATAGGGCATATAGAAGCTAGTGTCCTGAGTCAGAAGTTCGTTGATATTAAGATAAAGATTATCACAGGGAGTTATTTATCTTGGCGGAATACAGCACAGAAATAATATTGAGCGTTGGTGGTTTTTTGCTGGGTTTTGGTATTACATTTGTCATCTATTGGTTTCGGCTACAATCGGTGAAACGCGAAATGGATGAGCGCAATGAAATGCGGCTTGTCGCTGTCGAAACAGAAAGCGATACCAACATCATGCACCTTTCTGAGGCGCTCGATTCCGCTCGACAAGAATTGCAAACACAAACCGCGGCGAACAGCCAGCTTAGTAGCATCGTCGACGAATTAAAATGTGATAACGCGGTATTGACCGAAAAAGCTAATTCATTGCTAGAGTTAAAAAAACAACTGGAACAGCAAAAACAGCGCGAGGTCGATCTGCATCACGAATTAAGTACAATTCAGGTTGCAAAGGCTAAACTAGAAACACAACTTATTGAAGAAAAAAGAAACCACGAAGAAAAATTACGCTTACTAAAAGATGCCAAAGAACAGTTAACCCGCGACTTTGAAAATCTGGCTAATAAGATCTTTGATAGCAAACACGAGGTATTTAAACGGCAAAGTCAGTCATCTATAGAGTTAACGTTAAATCCGCTACGCGATCAACTCAAGCGTTTTAAGCAAAAGGTCGAAGATGTCTATGAGAAAGAAAATAATCAACGGCTGTCATTATTGCACGAAATCACCCACCTAAAAGCACTGAATCAAAGAATGAGCGAAGAGGCGGTCAATCTAACGCGCGCGTTAAAGGGTGAAAAGAAAACGCAAGGTAACTGGGGTGAGGTTATTCTAGAACGGGTACTGGAAGAGTCCGGTTTACGCAAAGGCCGTGAGTATGAGACTCAGGTTAGCTTAAAGTCTGAAGATGGCAAAAAACGCCAACCTGATGTTGTGATTAGATTGCCTGACAACAGGGATATTATTGTTGATGCCAAAGTCTCTCTAGTTGATTACGAAAAGTATTGTTCGTCAGAAGACGATGAAGAAAAACAATGTGCGTTAAGGGCCCACATTGAAGCGCTTCGGCATCATGTGCGGCGGTTAAGTGTTAAAGATTATGCTAACCTTGAAGCAATTCGATCATTAGATTTCGTCTTTATTTTTGTACCCATTGAGTCCGCATTTTTAACGGCAGTAGAATTTGATCAAGACTTATTTCGAGAGGCCTATCAAAAAAATATCATAGTGGTGAGTCCGACTACGCTGCTGGCTACGTTAAGAACAGTGGAAAGTATTTGGCGCTACGAAAAACAAAGTAAGTATGCTGCAGAAATTGCCCGCCAAGCGGGGGCACTCCACGATCAGGTGTGTTTAGTGGTTGAAGCCTTGCATGATATCGGTAAACATCTAGATAGAGCCCAAACAGCCTATGGCAACACCTATAATCGTTTGGCTCAAGGACGTGGCAATTTGATTAGCCGTACTGTTAACTTAGAAAAGTTGGGCGCGAAAGCAAAAAAAGTATTGCCAACATCCGTGTTGGAGGTGGCAGAGTTGGAGGACGAAGCAGGTGAGCCGAATTTATCAATCGACCCACTTGTAGAGGCTGGGCGAGATGAAGATCTGGTAGTGGAGCGAGCAACCCCGACTGATCTAGCTGAGTCAGTCGATTAACTGCTTGAGATATTACCATGTTGTTTGGTTAATCCTATCCAAAGCTGTGTTGTTGGCGGAGGACCATAAAATAAAGGATAACATTATAAATCCATAAATGGGTTGATTCGTTTGAATCTCTATAGCAGTTTTTGATAGCGCTAAAAAGTTTGATCACACTGCATAAAGAGCCTACCAATCAAATTTAATACCGATTTCGTTAGTGACATTAGTAAATTCATAACGTTTATCAGTTGATTTTTCTTCTTCCCTGCCAAGTGCTAACCAGATGTAAGTGCCTTTCTCAATGTTGTAGCGGTATTTAACATCAATATCTAGACCGGTATACTTTTTTTCTCGTTGCAGAATGTCGTTGAAAGCAAAGGCATTGGGATAATCACGATCAAAATATGCTAGCGCGAAACGAAATTTATGTTTTTTGTTGAGTTCATATCGTAATCGAGTTTTTACGCGATATCTGTCATAGTTATCATAGCTTTGGTATTGGTCGCTACGTTTTTTATAGTCAAACTGAAAATAGGTGACAAGTTGTTTAGACCAGCGATATCGTAAAGTGCTACCAAATAGATTGTAACGGTACTCACGTGCAGGGTTGCGCTTTAATAAGCGGCCGCTGTCGGAACGGGATGGCCGTTCATCATAGTCGTGCTGTTGATAACCATATTGTAAAGAGAGTTTGGTCGATTTTGATAAGGAATAATTCCAATTCACGTCAATATTTAATCTAGAGTGGTCATACTGCGAGATTAGCTTGGGGTCATCATAGTCGCGGTTTTGATAACCTGCTTTGATAGAATAGCCATATCGTTTTGATTTTTTACTAATCTGTGTTATTAACCCAACATAATCATAGTTATAGCGATCACCGACACGAATATCATCAACGCGTTGTTCTTCGCCGCTGTCACGGTCAAAATATAAATCCTCAACTAGCCCTGCCTTGGCACCAAAATAAAATTTACCCTTTTTAACAAAAGAGATGGGGTGTTCGGAGCCTATAGAAAAATTTAGGTGTTGTTCATTAGCATTATTAGTTTGCTGTGAAGTAAAAAATTTTCCGTCATAGTTTATTCTAGTGATTAAAGTAGCATGAGCAAAAGAAAAATCTAATAGTCTATTATAATTTGTTGTTAATTTCAGTCGCGTATACCTGCCGGCGTGTTGTTCTGGCTCTATGTAGGGAACATCTAATTTGGCATAATCAATATAACCTGAACTTGGGGCAAGAAAAGGATTGCTTTCGTAACCGCCGGTAATCTTAGATTGGGTGGTTAACGAAGAGGCTGAAGCCTGATTCATCGAACCAAGTATAGCTATTGTCGCGCTAGCTAGATAGGCAAACACTGTATTTGCAGTCCGGTGTTGATTAGTTGCTAAACATTGAATGTTAGATTTATTGGTGTGTGGGCTCATGCGCTATTACCTCTTGCTTGATAGACCCGCGTGGATAGTGTGTTTGCAGATGTGATTGGTTTGTTAGATGCCAGCCTCCATAAGAGGCTGGCGCGAGTTGGATGTTAATAGTATTTCACTATGTGTTCGCTAATAGCGGCTAGGGTGACCCGCTATTAATTTCGTCGATACGGATTTGCGCGTCAATAGCAAATGGACTATCGGGATAGTTATCAATGACTTTTTGCAATTCCACCAGCTCGGCGCTGACGTTTCCTTGGTCACGATAAGTTTCAGCAATGCGGAACTGTGCATTGTCTTTCCAGGTGCTGTCAGGGTAACTATTGATTACTCTATTGTATTCAGTTCTAGCAGTAGCATAGCTGAGTTGTTGATGGTAAGTTCGACCAATGTAGTATTGGGCTTCATCTGACGCACTGGCTCCCGGATAGTTAGACAGCACGGCTTGAAATTCAATTAATGCTTGAGCATAGTTTGCCTGGTCATAGTAGGTTCTACCAATTTGATATTGCGCATTGTCAACCCAGGTGCTAGTAGCGTGATCTGAGATAACTTTATTGTATTCAGTACGCGCCTGAACAAAGTTAAATTGTCGATGATAGCTGCGTCCAATAAAGTATTGGGCTGCGTCTACACTATTAGTACCTGCGTAATCACTGAGTACTTTTTGTAGTTCTGTTAATGCTGAAGTAAAATTGTCTTGGTCATAATAAGTTAAACCGAACTGTAGTTGAGCATTGTCAGCCCAAGTACTAGTCGGGTAGTTAGTAGTAACTTTTCTATATGCTGTACGCGCTTGATTGTAGTCCGGTGGAGTTTGCTCGTGATAGCTTCTGCCTATACGGTATTGTGCTAGATCAGCATCGCTTGAGTCTGGATAGTTGTCGAGAACGACATTAAATTCGATAATAGCTTGGGCATAATTTTCTTCGTCGTAGTAGGTCTCGCCAATTTCATATTGTGCGTTGTCGACCCAAGTGCTATCAGGATAATTTGCTTTAACTTTATTATATTCGATACGAGCTTGTGGATAGTTCGGTGAAGGGCGGTCGTGATAGACTTGGCCTATTTTAAATTGTGCGATATCTGCGGAATTTGAGGTGCCATAGGTTGATAACACAATGTTGAGTTCAACTAATGCTTGTGAAAAATTGCCCTCGTCAAAGTAGGATTCTCCAATCTTATACTGAGCATTATCGGCCCAAACGCCAGTTGGATAGTTTGTTATTACAGCTTGATAGGCGGTTCTTGCTTGGTTGAAATTACCCTGATCATGATGGGTTTTCCCGATATAGTATTGTGCATTATCTGCTGAATTTGAGTCGGGATAATTAGTAACTACTTGCTGAAAGTTGTTGATAGCTAGGTTATATTGCTCTGTCTCTAAGTAAGTACGCCCTATCCAATAGATGCGATCATCCAGTAGCACGGTTGTATCGGGATATAATACTAGTAAGTTATCAAACTCTGCTAAAGCGGTAGAATAGTTACCTAATTCCAAATGACAACGGCCAATATATAGTTGAGCATTATCTGCTTTGATACCATCAGGATAAGTGTTAATTTGATTTCTAAATTGGTTCAGCGCTACCGCATAATTGCCTGTGTTAAACTGATCTATTGCGGCATTGTGAAGATCCAACTCGCTCGCGGTGCCACCACCACCACCACCACCTCCTCCTCCGCCTTCACAGCCGAGCAAAGCGATAGTTAGTAATAAAAGTAACGCGGATACTCTTCTTGCTATTATCATGATAATTCTCCCTTATTTTGGTCTTAAATGATTTTTTGATTATTTTAAATAGTGGCTATGGTTTTAAGAGTATCGTCACGTTATAGTTTAGCGGTGACACTCAATACCAGATTCACATACGCCCCATATGCTTGTTATTTTATTGCCAATTGATCTGCTTTTGCTAACTCTCTAATGCCTTCGTTAACCATACCGGCTGCCGTCAATGCCTCGGAGTAGTTGCGCCGATAGCGTTCACTTGCCGGCACCATTTCAACTAATTGACCATATATTTCCACGGCGGCTTTATAGTTCTTTTTGATAACTTTCACCCTGGCTAGGTTTAGCAGTACTTTACCGTTGTCGGGTTGCAAAGCCAGCGCACGCTCTAGTGTAATTTCAGCGTTGTCATAATCCTCCATCTTCATATGAGCAATACCTTTGTTTAACCAAGCTACTGTATATTTGTCGTCGAGCTCAACAACGGTTTGATATTTCTCTATGGCGGCGGCGAGCTGGCCCTGTTTTGCTAATAGAACGGCTAGATTAAGGTTAGCCTTTAAATAGGAAGGTTTGATAGCGATAGCTTTTTGGTATGCGACTATAGCGAGTTCATTACGTTGGGTTTTTGAATAGAGCCGAGCTAGATTATACCAGGCTTGAGCATAGTTAGGATGTACCGCTAGTGCTTGCTTGAAAGACCGTTCAGCGGCATCGTGGTTTTTTTCTCTAAGTTGAATTACACCGATATTGTACCAGGCTGAGTAGTAGTCCGCATTCATTTCAATAGCTCGATAGTAGGCTTGGATGGCGAGTTCTAGTTTACCGAGACGTTTATAAGTGGTTGCTAAGTTAAATTGCGCTTCATAAAATGTAGGTTTTAGTTTCAGTGCAGTCTGATAAAGGTGAAGGGCAGTAGTATAGTCTTTATCTACATTGCTAATACGAGCACGGAAAAACGGAACTTCATGATCTTCGGGTGTTTCAATTAGTAGCTGATCTAACAGCGGTTTGGCTTTTGCCCACTGTTGTTTAAAGAGGTAATGTTCGGCTAGCTTGAATTTAGCACGATGGTGCATTGGGTTGTATTGAAGTGTATCAAGCAGTTTTCGTTGAGTTAACTTCTTGTTACCTTGTTTTTTATAAAGTAAAGCCAATTTATAGTGAGCTGTCGCTTGATGAGGAGATAATTGCAGTATCGTTTGATAAATTTCTTCTTGAGCCTGTTGGCCCTTAGCGGTATTTTCTTGTAAAGCAGCTAGCAGAAAGCGTGCTTTTAAATAGTTGGGCTTAAGGCGAATGGCTTGAGTCAGTGCTTTGCGTGCTTTCTTGATTATTTCGTTGTGCTCAGGGCTAATGTTTGTATGATCAGCTTTAGCGTGACGTCGATAAGCGACACCTAGGTTAAATAATGCCTGTGCTTTACGTGTACCCCCAGCAGATTCAGAAGCAGTAATGAAAGTATCAATAGCGCCGGCACTATCGTTTAAATTTAATTTTGATAAGCCCATATTATAGAGTGCTTCATAGTGGTATGGGTTTTTTTTGAGAACAGCTTGGTAGCTAAGTAACGCTTTTTTGTGGTCGTCCAGTTGGGTATATATTACGCCACGCAAAAAATGGCTGGATAAATGTGTGCTATCTAAGCTGAAAGATTTATTTAATGAGGCTTGTGCCGCCTTAAGTTCATCCATTTGAAACAGAGATCTTGCCAAACGGTAAAAACCTTCACTGCTGGGGTAAGTTTGCATTAAGTCTTCATAAAAGATGACGGCGTCTTGCCAACGCTGCTCTATTTCTAATTTGTTTCCTTCAATAAATAGTTCATTTGTATTGCTATCGCTTACACTTACATCGATATTATTAGAAGTGACAATGAAATGTTCAGTGGCATTATCAATATTCTCATCGGTAGCTACATCGGGAATAACAATAGTCTTTACTTCAATGGATTCGCCAAAAACTGTGTGTTCTACATAGATCAATATAGAAAAGAGTCCAATTAAAAAACCTAAAAAAGGTAGAGATTGTTCTCGCATCGTTATAAGAGGATTTCTCATTGTTCGACACCTCCTGCTGCTTCTAGCAGATGTCTCAAACCATTTAAATTGGCATTCTGGATTTCGATACCAGGCCTAGCGTTGATTTCCAGCATCATAGGACCATCATCAGTAAGAACAATATCTAAACCGAGATAGTTTAGAGGTACTACATCCGCTGCCAATAGACTCATTTCAAGTACCTCCGGCCAAAAAGGAAGAGTCATATTATGTAACCCGGCATGGGCTTGAGGGAGGGACGTTTGCAACCTATTCTGTTTAATAATAGTTTGAGTTTGGCCGTTCTTTAAATTAATCCCAACGCCATAGGCACCTTGGTGCAAATTAGCTTTACCGTCAGAATCGAATGATGGTACACGTAACATTGCCATCACGGGTATGTTATTAAGCAGAATGATTCGAATATCTGCGAGACCATAGGGGCTAATTTGCTCGATCGCTCGATGCTGATTGACTAGAGATTCAATGATAACTTTGTCGTTCATATTGCTGAAACTGTAAACGCCAAAAATAATATCAGCAGCATGCTTACGTAACTCATCAAGCTGATAGACTTTACCATTAGAACCACTCCAGTGGCTGCCATATCGATCGTTAACCACAATAATGCCACCTCCTGCTTTTCCTTGAGCGGGTTTGATGACAAACTTATCGCGGTTGCCTATATCATTAACTAGCGACTTTAATTGATAAAAATGATTATAACTAGCGTAGGTTTCAGGAAACTTTATACCAGCCTCACCGAGTACTTGTTTAGTGAGTAGCTTATCGTCGGCAACGGGAAAGTACTTGCGTTGATTATTAGGATAAATATAGTCTAAATTTCGACGATTTATGCCAAGTACTTTAGATGTGGCGTTAGTCTTGAATCGAAAATTTTTGATTCGTTTTAGTAGATTCATATAGCTTTCTCCGCAATTAAGAGCTTACGAAAGCGAAAAAACTCCGTTAGTCTGAGGCCTACCCATTTTCCTAACCATAGGTTGAGCGCGATAACGATAAGCAATAATTCGGGGAATGCCAAAATTAAGCTTTGCAGTAGTAACGAATCCATAACAATGTAGGCAGCACAGATAACCACGA
>JANQMK010000403.1 GCA_028280085.1 Pseudomonadales bacterium | reverse complement strand
TTCCAGACACGGTCGACTCAAATAACAAGTTGTAAAGAGTTTGAAAAACACTATCAGGAGCTAAAATCGAATAAAATATTGGCGGCCTAATTTAAGGGGCCTCTGAGTAACCATCCTGCTTCTTGTTGATCTGACCTAAATTATCATGGCTAACTTATCTGCAATTAAAGATTGACCGCGTCAACTAACGTAATAGATTCTGTTTTTAAATTAGCAAAGTCAAAGAGCGACACGTCCGCTAGTTGGGAAGGCGAAACATTTTTTATACTAGAGAAAATGACATCGAGACGTCCTGGGTATTCCTGCTCCCAAGATTGCAACATCTGTTTAATCGCCTGGCGCTGCAAGTTTTCCTGCGAACCACATAAGTTACAAGGTATGATGGGAAACTCCATATAATTGGCAAACGCTTGAATATCTGATTCTTTACAATAAGCAAGGGGGCGAATAACAATATTCTGTTTATCATCACTGAGTAACTTCGGCGGCATTGCCTTTAATTTGCCGCCATAGAACATATTTAAAAACAGGGTTTCAATGATGTCATCGCGATGATGGCCCAAAGCGATCTTAGTCGCCCCAATCTCCTTAGCAAAACCGTACAGACTACCGCGCCGCAGGCGAGAACATAGTCCACAGGTCGTCTTTCCTTCTGGCACTATCGCTTTAACAATACTATAAGTATCCTTCTCCAATATGTAAAAAGGAATACCACGCTCGGTAAGGTAATCAGGTAACACTTGCTCAGGAAATCCTGGTTGTTTCTGATCCAAATTGACTACAATCAGCTCAAAGTCAACCGGTGCACTATGTTGCAAACTTTGCAATATTTCCAACATCGTATAGGAATCTTTACCACCCGAGAGACAGACCATGACCTTATCACCAGACTCGATCATGCTATAGTCTGCAATAGCTTGCCCGACGTAACGTCTAAGTCGCTTTTGCAACTTATTAAACTCTACTCGCCTTTTTTTGGATACTTGCACACTCATGTTAACTCGTCTTGCCCACCTAGCTATTAAATCAAACCTACCGACTTTATATCCTTAATATCCTTAAACCCTATCTAGCCCCTATCTTACTTATCCCAACTCACGCCCAATTAATGCTCAGTCTAATCCATTAAATTTACCGATACCACTTAGTCAACCAAACCAGCCAACCAGATCGTGAATCGTTCAAATATCAGCTAATTCAGCCCCTAACACGGCCATATTAATGGGTTAACTATTCTACGCGGTTCTTAGGATCATTGATATCGGCTGTAAACAAACCATTATCAACGGTATTAAATCCTAGTTGCCATAGGAGCTTATTTACTCTAGACGCCTGGCATGTGAATTGCAGATTTACAGAATAACGCCACTAAATCGGCAAAAGCGTGCCAATCTGACGTCAGAAAGGACAATGAAAAGACCATGAAACTACTGAAACATCTTTTTGGTATTGAGCCTTTAGGCAAAAAGGCTTCAATTGAGCGACCTGCTACACAGGCTAAATCAATCAACCTAACCCCCTCGCAACTTAACGGCAACGGGCGTGAATATAAAGAACTCATTAGTTTCCGCGACAAAAGGAGCCTGATGGAGGTTTCATTACCTAACCTGTCAGAAACGTTTCAGACGATCATTCTCGACATTAACTTTGAAGACAAATACTTAACTATCGATGATCTTTTCCCAACACCCGCACCTGGCTTACTCAAAATAGGCAGCCAAATCGAATTATGTCATAGACGCGCAGGTAGCGTAACAAAATTCAAAGCCCAGGTTTTGGCAAAAAGTAATTCGAGCGGTGTGCCCTACTACGCGATTAGTATGCCACTGGCAATCGCAAAAGGCCAACGGCGCAGTGCCCAACGCATCAGTATTCCAAAAGACTCAGGCATCAAAGTCACTTGTGAATCACCAAAGCGAACAGAGTGGTTCGCTACCGTTAAAAATCTATCGACTGAAGGTATTAAAATGGATATTGCCGGCAACTTAACAGATGAGTTGTATCGCAATATCGTACTCGGCAAATGTGAAATTGAATTGCCGACAGATTCCCGCATTAAATGTCAGCTAGAAGTAAAAAATTTTCACTACGACAGAACCCCTTACAAACACACCAGTATTGGTGCTCGTATTGTTAATATAAGCCCAGTGATGAAAGAAGAAATCAATCGATTTTTATCAACCATATCAAGAAATAGTTCTTTCGTCTCTTATCCCTAGTATGCGATATCACTAGTTACTTAATTAGATATTGGAACCTATTTTACAGCGGCCTATACGAGAAAAACACGCCATACGAGGTTTTCATAGCAGGCTTCAAATAGACAAACTGACCAAAAATTTGTTATTCAAAGTATGACAATACTTTGCGTACCTGCGATTCAATATTAGCATTTTCTTCTTGCAACTTGGTGGCAGCTACTATATTACGCGTTACTGTGTTCACCAAACCATTAACTTGTTCAGCTGACAAATTAAGAGAACGCACTTCACTCATAATTGCTTTCTCAGTTTTACTACACAGTTCCTGTACCACATTCTCGTGAAGCACACATCGCTGTTCTACCATTGTCAATAGCTCTTGCGAATCACTGAAGCATTTACTCATTATTTCATAGGTCATAAACTCTTGAACCTTGGCTTCCATCGAACGGATTGTTAATTCTAGAAACTTTTTTAACCGCAACTGATCTTCAGATTCGCCAAAAATCATGTTTTTAATCAGTACCGTAATATGTTCTCCGTTCAACGCCATACCTTCATCAAAATCGATAACTTCACCTTGAAGCTTTACCATTTCCAACAAATCTTCTTCGATGGGACTACAAGGCTTAATACCGCGGCGCAAATTTAATGTCGCTGTATCTAGTCGAATCTGCATGCAACCGCTTAAATGGAATTTAGACAAAAACTCAAAATAGCTATCAACCATTTCATAAACATCTCTACATCTAAAAAAGTGCTTGATAACATCAACAAGCTTTTCGTATTGTTCCATTGCATTTAGCGATTTAGAGACAATCTCTAGATTGGCCTGTTCAACCAATAGCTTTTGTTGTTGAATGTGTACTAAAGCGCGAACTTTGGCACAAAAATCATCGGGCTCAAATGGTTTTAAAAAATAATCAACAACACCAGCCTCGTAGCAGTAGTAACGTTGTTTTAATGAATCGTTAGCGCAAATAACCGCAATATGAATATCTCCGTTGATATCTATAGCCTCAATATCGCGACAAAATTCTAGTCCGTCTACAGTGCTTTTGGACAAATCTAACAATAACACATCCGGTTTAATTTGTTGAAAACAATCAATAGCTTGCGACCCCATCACCGTTGAACTCACTTGATAAGTTGAAAGTAAATTAAGGATGTGATCATTACTACCGCCACTGTCATCGACCACAAGTATCTTTACGTCTTTCACATTTTACTCCCACGACACCGAAAACTGTGTTGCCAGACTATCGATCTGATGAATGCATTAACTACGTTTTAACAATGAAAACGCTCTCTATAAAACGAGGACACGAATACGAACTGAGTTAAATTTAGTCTAGTTTTAGCGATTGACTTGCAAGAAGTTATACTTTTTTCTTTTAAGTTTCTAATTCTCGTCTTACCATTATAGCTCGACTACAGATAAAGATTATATTGAGTACGGTCGCTAATGATGTAACTATTACCTAATCTACAACCCTATCCTTAAAGAATAGACAACGACAACTTATTGCCTGATCAGATAATTATTACGTTTAGGTATTAACTATACACTTAATATATATCCACTATATATTCTCGCCGGCCTGAACAGTACCTGAGCCCCGTGTTTACCGGCAAATTTACCGGCAAAGTCACTGGGCATTATTAACCATGCCCGTCGTAAACAATTACGTCCTTCGTGAAAATAACACCAACGTTTTTCACAAATGCTGCAGCACATTGTTTTTCTACTGAGCTCGATTAGCTCAACCGACTGGAAATTTTGCCACCAAGCCGTTTACTACCTAAACGTTACCAACTCCGTATGCCATGAGTTATCGATATCCAAGCAACGGGCTTAAACAAAAATATACCATGTTTATAATAGGAATTTTTTCTTATTAAAGTAGTTTCTATTAAATGCTATCATCAAAAAGTGACAACTGGAGAGAAAGCTCTCGCTTCCGTAGGTCAATAAAACGCACACCTATTCCCAACAAACGTACTGCTCGATTACCTCGAGAATAAGCTTCACGGCATAATCGTTTGAAACTTTCCAAACTAACCTGTTGATTACTGCGCTCAAGCGTCGTGACCTTAAAATCGCAGAACTTCAATTTAACAAATAATTTATTGATTACATAATTATCACCAACTTTTCCTAGACGATATTTTAGCCTAACAAATAAATCAGGAATGTGTGCCAAGCACAACTCCACGTTAGCAAGGTCTACAGAATAAGTACGCTCTACACTCAACGATTGCCTAAAATGATGAGTTTCAACTTGTCGATGATCAATCCCCAGAGACAACTCTTTCAAACGCCGGCCGAACCGACCAAACTTTTCCGTAAGCTCAAAAACACTATACCTCGACAAATCGCTACAGGTTTCAACCCCAAGAGATTGCAGTTTTTTTGCAGTAACTTTACCAACCCCAAAGATTCTATTAACAGGCAGTTGGCTCACAAATGAATCTACATCAGCAGGCAAAATAACTTTCATGCCATCAGGCTTATTCCAATCGCTGGCGACCTTAGCCAAAAATTTATTTGGTGCAACACCAGCAGAAATAGTAATGCCCACCGATTTCTCAACCCGACGACGAATATCTTCCGCGATCAGCGTAGCACTACCCCGGCAATGTGAACTATCTGTTACATCAAGAAACGCCTCATCAAGAGAAAGCGGCTCTACTTGTTCAGTATATTCATACAAAAGCTGCCTTATCTGCTGTGACACCTGGTGATATTTATTAAAGTTAGCCGGGATAATTAGTAAATCTGGGCAGAGCTTTTTTGCTAGCGC
>JANQMK010000097.1 GCA_028280085.1 Pseudomonadales bacterium | reverse complement strand
ATCCTTTACTAATACCTGGACATTAAGAGCAAGTGTATTGACATAAAAAATAAATAAACGTGTGTCCACTTCTATCATTTCTAGTAGGTAAATTCGCGGGTAAGTAGGCGGATAAAGGCTGCTATGGGTGCGTGTAGCAAGTTGCCAAGGTGTTTGTCGGTTCGCCCCCTGTTCTATAACTAGGTCAAAGGTTTCGACAGTGTAATCGCCCAATAAAATACCCTGTGCCACATTTGATGACAGTGTGGTGTTCCCTCCGGACGGAATAGCATCAATGACCTGTGTGGTTACCGTTTTAGTAATACATGCAGAATGGCCATTAGCCAGTGTTTGACTCACCAGACAATCAGCGTCACCTGCGCTGACCGAGGACATAAAGCAGATGGATAAAACTAATAAGTTAAATGCGTAATGAAACTTTCTCATAAGATCAGTCACAGATTTGTCAGTCATAGTTTGCACGATAGCGCAATATCATTTCAGAGTCCGTTGGATTGCCACCCGTGTCATTGAGGTAAAGTGCGTTGACACCACCAACATCATAAGTGTAAAAATCAATGGCACTATCCTCATATTG
The DNA here is from genome assembly GCA_028280085.1 of Pseudomonadales bacterium. Classification (GTDB taxonomy): domain Bacteria; phylum Pseudomonadota; class Gammaproteobacteria; order Pseudomonadales; family JANQMK01; genus JANQMK01. The sequence continues at coordinate 6,511 of JANQMK010000097.1, read as the reverse complement.
CTTTAATGCCATTAGAAGTCTGGTACTTGCATTGACACTGGGCTCAACGACTTCGGTTGTCGTACCATAGGAAGGGTCAAAAATCGTATAGGTCGAGAGGTTATTTTGATTCGTGGCAACAACCACATGTGAAGGCCAGTGCTTTTTGTAAGGTGTCGCACCAGTTCCAGCGCCAAAATAGTTGACCCCACCCTGACCTGGAATACCGGGCAGGCTCTCAATAGTGACATTATTGTCAGCAACCCGGTTTACATTATAATGCTTCACATAAAATTCTAACCCAGTACCCCGGCCAGCAAATGGACCACTACTATTATCCTTTCTAATCTCAACTGTTGATACCCAATAATTTTTCTGAATGCCTTGCTGCCAAAAAGCATTAGCCAACGCATAACCCCACGCTTGACAACGGCCATCGCCATTTTCCATCAAACCGGCAAGTGTGAACTGCCAACCACTCCACCAAGCTGATAAGCCCGACGAGGAAACTTCTCCCCAATACTTGAGCGGAGACTCGCCTGCAAGCTGCTGCTGAACATCCCATTCCGAACGATAATTAACAATTAAATCCTTAAAATCATCAAATACTAATTTCATTGCTTCGTAATCACTTGTCGGTATAGCTTTACCAATAAAACCCTGGGTACTAGCGTAAAGCAAGGTTTCATACATCTTGTCATCAATATCATCAGCGCCACCGGCAACTCCCCTTCTCTTCCAGGTCGTATAAATTGGCGTTAACGCAGTTCCCGCCGGTGTATCCGTTTTCCAACCGTCGAAACTAACACGCACTTTGGTTTCCGCTTTAGGGAAGTGATTAACCTGATCAACTAACCGATCGGTTTTAGAATCAGAAACCAGTTTATGATAACGACAATGAGAGTCGGAACTAATATCACCTACTTTGGCAAAAGTTACACCGCCGTGTTGCCCTTCACCTTTAAGTTGCATTGTTTCATGCATTACAGGCGAACAAGGAGTCACCCAAACCACTACCCAAAGCTGAGGTTTAGTCTTGCGTGTCATTGCCGTGGGCCACTGTGGTCGATATCTACCGTGTTTTATCCAACCGCCAGTATGTTCTTTACCGCTCTCGTCTACTACATAGTGAATATCAGCTAAATCATCATCAAAATAAAATTCAGTCATCTCAGCTTCAGCAACGGTAAAATTTAACGTAGCTCCCTTCGCTAGCGTTATATCGGCCAATAAGGCTAACATAATGGTAAAACACGAGCGTAAACCACGTTTATACATTATTCTTTTCCTTTTCTATATTTTGTGCTTTATATTTTCGCCGATATACTCTACCAAACACATTGCGTGTGAATGTCTTAAGAAGAGCCCGACCTTAAGAAAAGTCCAGTATGCTTAAACGTCTTAACATACCTCTACAAATAAACACATTTATTATCACAGCGTTAAGCCTCATGGCAAAATCAAGGCACATAAGTAGTTCCTGGTGGTAACGTCGGTGGATTCGTTGACGAACCGGTGGTCGGCGCTGGAATTGCTGGCCCAACGCATGGACCAGCAATAGCTTTTACCTCAATATCATCATAGCGTTGAGATACATAACCAGGTTTTTGCTCGAAACGTATATAACGGGCATTATTACCGCGACTTTGACTTAAAATGGCAGCGGTTGAAGGATTAACCGTCCAGGTGATTTGTCCGTTGTTAGGCTGAGCGCCGCGTGGCTCTACCTCTGCCTCTATTTCAAAGTTCGCTACTGTTGATTGTACGTCGGGTTTAGCAAAAATCTGATGATCGGCATAGCCATCCAAGGGCTGCATCTGTTTCACTCGAAATACGGTTATCTTTTGTGATTCCTGCCACTCGGGTTGTTTACTGCCATATTTTTTTAACAACGTAAACTGGCCTAAGAAGCCTGACTTTATGTTAAATTTAGCCACTCTTACACCGGTGTTTTTTTCAAAACTGCCGACAGGACTATCACCTTCATACACGACACCTCGATACCGAATCGCATGTTTATACCACTTGGTTGGTGCACCCTGATTAGCTGCCGCAGGTGACAATATAGTTTCCGTATTGATGTGGCAACCGGCATCCGGCAAAGTTGCATTGGATGTTAGGAAAGACGAATCGCCAACAAACTTATCAGCGGTGGCCTCGGCAATAATCACCGGCACTGTCTTTTTATAATATCCGGGTCCACTAAAACAGCAAGGACGAGGTGGAGGATCTTGTGTAACGTGGGTAAAACGATATTCACCTACCTTAAAACCCTGCGTTTTAATCGTAGCAGCCTCTACTTTATTGGGCTCGAAAACAGTCGTCGCTTCATTCGTGTTCCAGCTATACTTAATCTCCACAGGACAGATTTTATATTCATCGCCAGGACATTCTTCGGGTGTCGGATCTGGTTGAGGTGGCGGGGGCTTTTTAGGTGGTCTTACTACCGAACCATGACCTGATGGGGGTACCGGGTCGTCAACTGCCGGCGGTGGTATCGGATCAGGCGTTTCTGGCTCCCACCGAGTTAGCGTTTTTCCCGTCTGCGCCTTGGCTTTCGCCGTGAGCGTAATCCACTCTTCCACCGGCGCAATTACCACAATACCTGAACTCTGCTTATTCTGCTTTTCCACTACCAACGACTCATAACCAGTGGGATCAGGAACTGCATTGATCCACACCGACTGCGTCTGGACCAATGTACTTTGCACAACAGCACTACTTAAATCAGGCATAATAATAACAGGTTCAAACAAGTAGGCATCTTCAACACAGATAGGGCCAATAGCGGTACAGGCCGCAGCGGCATGACGGGGTATCGAGCTTAGTAGAGATATTAGCAAAAACGCTACTAATACAGGTTGGTGTAATAATGTAAGCTGACGCAAGGATAATGGTTTACGAATGACCATATGGTTAACGGAGCGCTTATTTTTTTATTCTTAGTACTAGTATTCTTAGTACTATCATTTAAACCTAACAACTACACTTATCAATTAAATCTATCGACTAACATCTATCAATCACATCTGGTTATGATTTCAGTGGTGCAAGGCTAAATAAAAACGCTGGCCAAATCAAGTATTTTGTCAAGTTTTGCTTACATGTTATTGATCGTCATATATATGACCAATACCTAGCAAGTTGTTTATTTAGCTGGACGCCACAAGTTACGGGTATATAAAAAATACTGGAAAATACTCAAAGAAGGGAAAAGCATCAGTGGAAATCAACTTACCCGTAGGACAGCGAAACACCTAATTGTGTTTCGCAGCTAGCACTACCATTTAGCACAAACAATAGTTAGTAAAATAGATCGGAGCTAACATCATCCATCATTAGACTAAAGATCAATTCAATAAGACACAAACTTTCACCACTAATGAGGTTATCTACTGAGAGCGCTTACCGATAATATCATCGACAATTCTATCAAGACATCTTTCCGCAATTGAGCTGATCAACAAAGTGGGATTCGCCAAAGCGGATACTGCAGGTATAACCGAACCATCCACAGCATAAAGTGACTCGTAGTTTTTAACCTGGCAATATTCATCAGTCGCCATACCTATGGGCATACCACCCAACGGATGTAAGGTAACGCGCTGGGCCAGCTCAATGGGCATTACGCGATGTTCTCCAAATACATCAAGGTCCTGCATGATACCGAAAAACCGATCATAAATATTCTTTGAAGCGTCGGCGGGCCAATCTAACGTGACCGTACCACTGGAATCGTCCCAACCAAAATTACCTGTCTTACTCGGATTACCCACGGCAATTGTTAACACTGACCCAATATACTTATTAAAATCTGGCTCAACATCACTAAAAAGACCGCCTATCGCCGGGTTGATATTAACGAAGAAAGGCACTCTTTGCGATAGATTCTCAATGGTCATTAAGGCATTCGGGTCGTCGAAATCAGTGCTCTTCCAACCAGCAGGGCCACCCTGGTTAACCCGACTGTCTTTAACGACACGCAACGTGGCGGTATTACCATTATTACTCCACAAGGTACCCACATGATCATTAAGTCTTGGCAGCTGACCCGTATGCTTAGCTTTCATCATCAACTTAGTTGTGCCCAATGATCCCGCCGAGACGATAAGGTTAGGGGTAGTAATGGTAATTCGCTCTTGTGGGTCGTAGTCGACATTGGTTCGCATAACCATAACAGTATATAGATCGGTAGTTTCATCGAAACTAATATCCGTCACCGTGTGCAACGGCTTTATCTCGACACTGCCCGTTGCCTCAGCCAGCCCTAAATAATTATTCTCTCGATCGAGCGAAAACTTGGCACCACTGTTAATGCCCCACCAGGCTTCTCCTTTGATTGCCGAAGGAGCGCGGGTACCAGCTAATTCTTCACGAACAATATCCCAATCCATAATCATGTCTAACTTTGAGGTCCCGTGCAATTCGTTGCCATCATCGCCATTTGTTAACGGATAACCGCCGGCTACCATGTGTTCCATATGTAGACGATTATTTTCATAATAAGGTGTTGCCATAATATCATCAGGAATTGGACTAGGATTAAGTATAGCCTCAGCCTTCTCAAAATAAGAGTTGTCGAGGTCATGCCATAAGTCTTCCATAAAAGGCATTGCTTGCAAGTCGTAACTTAACAGCCAAGCTTCTCGTAGGGGGCGATAAGTTATGCCATTATTAATTAAAGAGCCGCCACCAACTCCTGCCCCACTCCAAACCTGAATGTTATTAACGGACATTTTAGGAGAAAAATCATAAGGGTTCGGTTGCGCCGAGGCCAACTCTAAAGCGCCAGTAGATTTTTTACAACGAAACGGTAATGGGTATTCGAAAAAAAATAAATTACCGAAACAACGGCGAGTCAACCAAGAAGCACGTGATTCAGCGACTAGCGGCGTTTGTGATACCGATTCTAATGTAGCAAATGTTCCTGGTGACCTGGTCGGATCAGTGATATCCCAGCGTCGTCCTTTTTCCAATACGACGGTTTGAATGCCGGCTTCGCCCAAGCGCAATGCACTTACAGACCCACCATAACCACTACCAATGACAACAGCTTCATGAAACTGTTCAGATTCCACTATCGTAGTGTCGCCACAACCGAATATCGTCAAGGAAAAAATACCGGCAGCAGTTACTTTGCGCACTAGTTTACAATAATGACGTTGTCCCACTTCGTCTTCCTCCAACCTATTTTCCATATCGAAAAAATTAACCGCTCTATTAGATTAACTCAGCTAACTTATACCAATCACCAATACTTACATACGATAACTTGCTACAATGTTCATTAATACAAATCAAGTATATGACAGGCTAAACTTACCAACTGCTATGTTCTGCTACATAGACATAGATCAACCCAGTACTAAATTTTTGTGTCTTCTACTGAGTGTCCTCGGCGTTAACCCTATTCTTAAAGCGAAGGGCTATAGAGGGGTAAAGCTGTGCTGTCCCTAGCTCTTTTCTTCAGTGATTACATTTTTAGTGGTATAAAACGGCAGAAAGCATACATCAACTAGCACCATAACACAGTTATTTACCAGTTTTATTGACAACTTTGCCAACGATATAACAGTTCTGAGGTAATCTATTCAGTGATTAACTGGTTCCGTCGACTAAGTAATAAAGTCTCATTACAAACTTGATTAGGCGGGCAATTAGTATTGGCTGGAAGTCACTGCAAAGTCTTAGTTGCCTTTTCTCGCTGCTGGGCATCCCGCTGGCGATTGTGATAGAACTGAAAAAGGCTTGTCTCATAGTAAGCAATAAGCAACTCTCTCAACTGATGGTATTTTTCAGGATATATCAGCTTTACATCTTGTTCCGGCGTGGGTGAAAAAAGCTTGTGTAGCGTCGGGTCGCTGTAATCATCATGCATCCTTACCGCAAAATTTTCGGTGATCATACCAATAGCATGATGACCCGGTTTACCCACTTTCGATTCAACATAAACAGCCCTCTCCCCTTCCGGTGCAGGTAAGAACATATCTCGTCCCATGGTGGTATTAACATAGGGTATGCCCAATAGACCCGCCACCGTCGGCATAACATCCACTAGGCTGTAAGCACCTTCCAGCTTTTGTGGTTCTAGATAGCGCGGTGAATACATAATAAAAGGTACATGTAAGCCGTCAAGGTCAAGCTTTACCTTTTCGTGAAACGGTGCCATGTGAGGCGTAGAGGTAATTCGGTTATTGTGATCTCCATACAGAACAAATAAAGTATCTTCAAAATAGCCACCAGCCTTTGCCATTTCCATAAATTTGCCGATGTTAAAATCCAGTAAACGCACCGCATTGAGTTGTTCATTGCTGCGATACCCCCACTTGTTGACTGTTTTCTCTGGTAAGGATATTGACTCAAAGCCGCTACCTTCATCAGGAATAGTAAACGGTCGATGATTGGCGGCAGTTTGAATGATGGCAAAAAACGGTTTGTCGCTATTACGTTTCGCCATAAAGCGGTCGAACTCTTTAAATAAGCTTAAGTCGGAGATTCCCCATACGTCGACTACCGGTTCAGTGTGGTCATC
>JANQMK010000022.1 GCA_028280085.1 Pseudomonadales bacterium | reverse complement strand
GAGCTACGTCATAATGGTACACCTGTTTCTACCGTCGATTACAACTGGATGGCTACCATCCACTCAACAAACCCGTCGGGTTACTATACTTTTGATTTTCCAGGTTACTTGTCGCTGACTTTATCGAAAGCAGGCAATGGTACGATGAACCTACGCCATTTAGCGGAGACTATTTTTAATGGTTGCTTAAGTGTCGGGGTCAATGTGACATTCGATTTAGTGGGTGGGTTAACACCGGGCGAAGTATTTAGTAATTTTTCTACTCGAAAGCAGCTATACGATCTAGCCACTTGGATTATATTTACCTGTTCGGTACAGCACGCTGCATTTAATTATCCGCAAGGAGATTATTTTGCCAGTGTTGCCTTAATGCCAGGGACCGTTTCAAAGCCAACCCCTGTCCCGGGAGATACCAGCAAATCTTATTGGATGGAATTACTGCCTCCAAAAGAAGAGACGGTAGAACAAATGAATTTAATGAAGCTGATTAGCTACTTTAGATATACGTCGCTCGCAGGCTTGGATGTTAACCGTTTTAATGATGATCGGGTTGCTGAGGCGATAGCGACGTTTAAATCACGGCTTAAGGATATCGACTCATCTATAAAGGATAGAAATACTAAGCTGCCGTCTAGTGCAAGATATGACTATCTTTTGTCTTCGAATATCCCGCTAAGCACTAACATATAACACCAGTAGTAAATTGCTATGTAACACATAACTGGCATCGGGTGGATAAAGACTAAAAGGAAGATTGTCATGAAAAATAGTTACAACACAATACAAAAGACTACTTTTTTGGTTGCGCTACTATCATTTTCAATGATAGTACAAGCGCAGCTTTTAAACTACCCAAAAGACGATTGCAATCGTCTTGTCGAAATCAAAGCCGAGGGTGAAGTCATAGGTGAAAAATTCTGGTCGATTGGTGGCAGCTACGACGAGAATGAGAAATTAATAGCGGAAAAGCCGATTAAGTTCACTATTGATCCGAATAACAAGGATTATATCGCCACGGGAACCTGTGGTTCCATTTCGGGTACTGGTATTTGCCGCCCTGAACAATTTACGCTGGATTACTCTGTTGGTACGGAAGGTAAAGTTGATGTGCTTTATCCGACAGGTGAAATCCCTAAACCTGGCTGGCCAGTTGTTATATTTTTTGAAGGTTTAGGGGGTATACAAAGTTGCCAGTTCTATCATACTGATTTTCCCAAGGATGGTGTTATTGATAGCTGGCGTAATGATTTACATCCAAACCAAGCCGCCGCGATTAAGCAACTGCATGATGCCGGTTACGCTGTCATAGTTCCTCATGCAACTACCTTATGGAGGTTGACGAACTTATTACCGCGTATCGGTATTTTTTGGTCGACAAACCATCCAAATATAAAAGTTAGAAATGCATTTGAAGAATCTGATAATTATAAATTTATATCGACGGTAATTGAACATATTAAAAACTCAGGAGACAATTCGCCGAATTCTAGCAAATTCAGAAAGCTGGACCTCAACAACGTTTTTACAGCAGGTTTTTCTAATGGCGGATCAATGGCTTCGCGGCTCGCGCTAATGGAGCCAGATTTAATTAAAGCGATTGCTGTGCACAATGGGGAATATGCCAACTGTTTTGTTCTCGGAGAGTTATTGCCAAATCCGTGGTGTGAATCAGCGTTATTACCAAATGAAGATTACACTACTCCAGTATTGTTAACTCACCGATTTGAGGATGATACCGTTCCTTCAACGGCGTCGAAGTGGTACGCGTATCAACTTTATAACAGAAATAGTAGCACTGAAAATCCTTTTAATATAACTGATTGGAAGGCGGTTATTGGCTATGAAAGCAAAAGCTTTTGGAATGAACAAGCAAATACACCAAAAGTAGGATGGAGAATATCTAAGAAACCCTCGCGACATGAGGAGCATTGGCTTTCAGCAGAAGCGGGTTATATTAAATTCATTCCTAACTGTACAGGGCCAGATGATGTCGGGTGCGTTGAAACGTTTTATAATCCGCCGGGAGCAAGGCGGCATTTAATGATAGACCAAGCGGGAGATGAAATGTTAGCTTGGTTTAATAAGTACAAAAATCGAGAAGACACAGTATGGCGAACAAGACAACGTATTGAGACATCCGCAGGAACATATGATCCAGGTAGTTGGGGTACGAGGTTGATGTGCCCAGAAGAAAGTTTTGTTGTTGGCTACCGACTTAAGGTTGCACCATATCAGGGTTTTTTCCGCGACGATACCGGCGTTAACGCTATAGAATTGAAATGCAGTGACGGTTCTGTTTTAAGGCCCATGGCTAACGACGGCGAAGCACCATGGGGTACATGGGGCGATTTTGCTGAGTGCAGTCGTGGTGAGATTGCTACAGGGTTTCGAACCAATGATACGACTCATCAATGTACTGGCTTTTGGGGAAATTGCGACGACAGCGCTTTAAATGATATTCAACTCCGTTGTTCAAATCAGAATACAATTGCTGTGTCCAATGGTCTAGATAGAGAAGAGCGAGGTACATGGAGTGATTGGCATGTGGCCAATAAGAACGATGCTATTTGTGGCGCTAGCATCAAAGTGATGCATGTTGATGAAACAACACGTGATGATGTGGGTATGTCGGCAATACGTTTTAACTATTGTCAATTGTCAAAGGAGAATCTTAAGCGCACTGCACGAGCAGATTAGCATAGGCTGTGTTATACATTGATGCTGAAGGCGTAGTAGAGTTGAATTTATAATGGAACAATACAACATGAGTAAATTCAGAGAACTATTTAGCCGATGGGAAAAAACAGCTTTAGCTATCGTTGCATTTTTAGTTGTTATACCTTCAATTATCAATGCCATTGGGGACATTTGGTCAGCTGTGCGTGGTCTGCCGATAGGGAAACAGCAAAAAATCAATGCAGCTTTGTTTCAGACCCACTTTAGAGATACACCGGCAGCTTCGCAACAGATTAAGATTGAGAGTGATTTTGGTTCCTTAATTATGTCGTTAGATGTCTATAGCAATGGAGATATATTGGTTGATTACGGTAAGTTTACTCAATGGTTTCCGTTTTATCACGACAAGCTGTTTGCGACAAACTTTCACTTGATCAATACAGCGAATGCAGAAGATGGTAGTTGGTTATTCAAAAATAGTGCTGATATTGGCGCTGCTGAGGCTGACGGCGATATTGAATCGCTGCGAGTCAAGGCGGAGACACAAAAGATAGAGCATAAGGATTTATCAAGTACCGAGCTGGAAAGAAAGAGAACCTTGACTGATGGTAGTGTAGAAACACTCGTCATCAATAAAAACACGGGTGAGATTGTTAAAATTGACCATACAATTACTCAAGATCCTCCAACTCCGGTTCAAGACAATGAACCGGAGAGAGAGGATAGTAGTCATTTTTACACCCATGTTATTGATGTCAGGTCTGATAAGCTTCAGCACTCACTGAGTAGTGATGAGCTTGTTGAGGATAGCCTATTTATTCACGTTGAAAGTGACACAATCCATGTTGACAAAGAAAATAACCAACCGGCGAATAACGCTGGTACCGAGGATTAAACATTAAATGTTAAGAGGCTAAGTACAGGAGAAGTTAGCATGAGTTGGCTTAACAGGTTATTTGCAAACGGGATCGGAAACGTTTTCAATCAAGTTGGAAATGTTATCGACAAGTTTCATCTATCGAAAGAGGAGAAACAACAGTTCAAACTAGAACTTCAACGTGCTCTGATGCAACGAGAGTCTGAAATAGAGCAATCTATTCGGAAAAACCTCGAAGCGAAAGAACGAATTTTGACAGCAGAGTTACAGCAGGATGATAGCTATACTAAAAGAGCTAGGCCGACAGTCGTGTATTTTGGTTTGATTATGATTGCTCTAAATTACTTCTTAATGCCAGCTATACTTTTGCTTAGTGGTAAAGAAGATAAATTGCAGCATTGTAGCGCTGGTGTACAAGATGGGGTAAAAGTCGAAAAAATTTGTACAAGGACAACCCTATTTCCCTTGCCTGATCAGTTTTGGGTCGCCTGGGGCGGGATAGTGGCTACCTGGGCCGTTGGCCGTAGTTTTGAAAAAGCGGGCGCTAGCAATCGAATGAGTAGAATGGTTACCGGCAACTCTAATCGCCCCTCACTCCTTGCCGGGGATGAAGTGGTAGGTTAGAAGACTGAGGTGTTAGGAGACTGAGATGTTTGGAGGCAAAGATGAGAGTGGTTGACCATCATCTTGTTGGTGACAATGTGAGAATAGTTAATACACCGAATGTTGGTGGTCGTTTCGCTGACGGTGCGTTGGATACGCTAGTGATGCACTTCACCGCAGGTAGTAGCGTTACATCTTCTGTAAGGCATATGTGTAAAAAAAGTGCCAAGGCCTCTGCCCACCTAGTTATCGGCCGGGATGGCAGCATTTTTCAATTGGCTCCTTTTAATATCATAACTTGGCATGCTGGGCACAGTAGCTGGAACGGTAGGCAGGGCTTAAACAACTATTCTCTCGGCATAGAACTCGATAATGCTGGTGAGTTGACTGACAATGGCAACGGTAGGTATTTATCTTGGTTTAATAGGGCTTATACTGAAGATGAAGTTTACTATGGCCAGCATCGGAACCGACATGAACCCTCGTTTTGGCATACATACACCGAAGTGCAAATAGAAAAGACTTTCGAAGTCTGTCAATTGCTGTGCGATATTTACCGCTTAAAGCAAATTCTTGGTCATGAAGAAATTGCACCCGGCAGAAAGTTAGATCCCGGCCCGGCGTTTCCTCTCGATCGCATGCGAGAACAATTACTAACTGACTATAGAAGGTCTGAGGATGCCGACAAACCGCTTTTTACGGAGCCAGCCTTGGCCTTGTCCAACCCGGCGATGGTAAGGGCATCAAAACTAAATATTAGAACAGGGCCTGGTGTAGAGTTTGCTCTGGCGGGAGAGCCACTTCTAAAGGGTTCTATCGTTAAACCGCTCAATGAGCAAGATGGATGGACTGAAGTTGAATATACGATGAAAGGTTGGGTTAGTAGTCAGTATATTAGCGAGTTAGGTTAGCACTTTTACAAGTTAGGTTAACAATCACTGTAACACTGTCTCACCACTGTACCTTAGGCTTCTTCGCCGCGGTACCTTTCAAGAGCCGCTTAGATAATACATGCTTAGGTTATACATCAAAAAAACTTGATGTTTATTAACGGCATGGCGTTAGTGTTCAGCCCTAACGATCCCCGCGTCCACTACATCTACCAGTCCTGTTTCTTTAGCATGCTCTTCAAACCCTTTATTGCGCCAGAAGAAGGCACCAGGCATGGTGGTAGGAATAACCAGTACGTAAAACAGTGCCCGTCCAATCAGTTGACTGGCAAGTGCAGTGCTAAAAAGCGCACACCAAATAACTACCGCAGTCACTATCCCCAACGGCAAGATAGCCAGTGCCAGCGCTAATACGGCAGTTACTGCTAGCAGCGCGTTGCGCAATTGATAAGTTTTACCATAGGTTGTTGTCAGCACATAATGTGACGCGGCGCCTTCGTCCTCGGCTGTTTTGTTACGCTTGGCATGAAAGTACAAGCCTAACAGCTCTGCACCGACACCCAACGCAATTAGTGTTCCAACGATGTGTGTTATACCAATCATTGCATCGCTGGTATCGGTATTGAGCATGGCCAAGGTGCCCAGAATGAAACCGCCTAACGTAACACTACTACTAACAAATGCTGTTGCTGTTTGCCAATGATTCCAAAACGGACGAGCTGGAATTCGGTAGCACTTGATCATATAAAAGAGACCCACGGTACCACTAATGACGGCCAATGCAGCTGTCAGCATGCTAATGCCTTTGAAGAAGACATTATCAAATATAAAACCGAACAGCGGCAAATTTAATATCCAGTGTATACTGGCCAAACCAAAGAACAGTGCAACACCCAGGGCCTCCCGTGATACTGGCGAGTAGCGCAAGTTATTAAAGCCGCGGTAAAAACGAGTGGGTTTACCAAGATGTGTGGACGACATAAATAATCCTATGCCCACCAAGACCACACTGACAAATGGTAGCCAGGCATAGCTGTTACTTGTAGTAAAATCATGCAGTATGTCGACGGCAAACAATTGTGACAAAAATCCCAGTATAAATGCACCAATACCCGCTTGTGTGGCGAGGGTGAATATGACCAAGGGGTTTTCACGCGAGTTTAATTTATCGATATTCCATTGTTGGGCACTACCATGTTTCGGGTCGACACCAGGTTTGTAAGTACCAGTCTTTCTGTCGAGATGGTACTTAATGGGCGCACTATCGGTACGCACCATTTCTTCAGGCAACTTACGCTTCTGCTCGAAGCGAATATTTGGCCGGCTGATATCTGGGTTAGGAAAGCCGGGAATTGATGTTTTTGCTTGCTCGCGATTGTCTGGTACTTCTTCTATCACACCGAAGTCCAATGCATTACCCACGCACGCTGATACACAGGCAGGTTTGAGGCCGACTTCCAGACGGTCGACACACATATTGCACTTGGATACCTGTCCTTCTAGCGGGTCAAGTTGGGGCGCGTTGTAAGGACATACCCATGTGCAATAACCGCAGCCAAAGCAGGTATCGGGATCTTGCAATACAGCGCCATATTCCGTGTGTTTTATATAAGCCCCCGTTGGACAACCTTTCAGGCACACGGGGTCATCGCAGTGATTACAGGCCATGGAAATATTGAGACGTTGAAAGTCTGGGTAGCTGCCGCCTTCAACATAACCGACCGAGCGAAACGCCAAGTGTGAGGGAGTTTCGTTTTTCTCCGCGCAAGCACTTTCACAAGCATGACAACCAATACAGTTATCAGCGTTAAAATAAAAACCATGTTGCTTGTTACGATTGGGATTGTTTCCCACCGCTGGATTGCCGTTGATATATAAAGATTGTTCAGTGTCGGCCTGTTCACCTTCTAGCTGTACTAATTGAATAAGATCAATTGGCTGGTCGTAGACATTGACTGGATTTGTATCTTTGTTTGCCAGTTTGGCGTAGGTGGGCTCGTTCTCCCGTTTATCCCAAATTGCTTCGGGCTTGTCTTTTAGCTGCCGTTTAGCTGACTGCTTAAAACCGTTAGTAGGTGTAAATTCTTTAACAATGTCGTCGACGTATTTGACGATGGCATTCATCAGAACGTTCTCCTTTCTTTGTTTAAGCGAGCCGCCTGAAACTGATCAACTTTTTCTAATCTAACAGCACATTGTTTAAAAGCCGGCTGACGTGAGTATGGGTCTAATAGGCCCAACGTGACTCGGTTAACGCAGTCGTGGTAATGGAATGGAATAAATACC
>JANQMK010000457.1 GCA_028280085.1 Pseudomonadales bacterium | reverse complement strand
AAGAATCGGAGCTCAATACCGACGATACAACATCGTCAAACCTACCAGCTGGGGAAACTGACTTTTCGCCTAGCTCCAATGCCTTAGTTGATTCGGTGGGAGAACCGAGTGCTACAGCCGAGGCTAGCAGCATTAATAATATAAGGTTAATTGTCGCCTACACAGCTGATGCTCGTAACAATTCAGCGGATATTATTGGTGATATTGAATTGGCCGTGGTGGATACCGAGTCAAGCTACATTCAGACAGGACTAGATGACGTATTGTCTGTCGAATTGGTTCATGCCTTTGAATATGATTATACAGAAACGGGCGATGCTAGTACTGATTTAGCTAATTTTGAAACGGATTCAGAGATTCATGCCATACGGGATCAATATCAAGCTGATATCGCTATTTTTATTACCGAAACATCAAACTACTGTGGCATTGCATCGGGCATCAATGTAGCCAGCAATGAGGCTTTTGCGGTGGTAAAGTCTTCTTGTTTGGCGCAAGGTAGATACACCTTTGCTCATGAGATTGGCCATCTGCAAGGCGCACGTCATGATCCCGACACCGATTCTAGCACGTCGCCGTATGCCTATGGACATGGCTATCGCGATGCGGTGAATCAGTTTAGAACAGTAATGGCTTATAACTGCGAAAATGTGAATTGTGTGAGGGTGCCTCACTGGTCTAGCCCGACAGTCTTTTATAACGGACATAGTACTGGTAATTCCAGCACAAGTAATAATGCGAGAGTCTTGCGAGAAAGAGCTCAGACCGTTGCTAACTTTTGGTCGCCGGGTTCTAGTAATGGTTCTCGTGCAGATATTGAAGCTGACTTTGAATTGGAAAATGAAGGCTACTGGGTAGATGGAACAATCAGCTTTACGGCAAATTTTACTAACAATGGTCCCAACTCGGCAAATAATTTGACTGCCACTATAACGCTACCCGGTGATGTGGATTTGGATTCCTATATACCTTCTGGCGTAAGCTGCTCAGTAGAACTAAATAGGATGACTTGTCATGCCCAGCAGGTGGCAGTAAATAACACTGTTAGTGTAGCAATAGTAACCTCGACGGTAGATAACTTGTCAGTATTCCCCTATACAGTTAAAGCCTACGCCCAAACATACGATGCAGATATATCAAATAATGAAAAAGGACTGTTGCTTGGTGGGGAAGACGCCGGAGCCGATGTTAAAGTTAGTATGACCGGTAGCGCCAGGACCGTTAATAATCAGATTGTTGTTAACGTTATTGTTGCTAATGATGGGCCTAACATTGCGGAAGGTGTCGAGCTGTTTATGCCAACTCCCGCTGTTGCAGAGTTGATAGATATTTCTGCAACTAACTGTTCCGTCTATAACAATGGCCAGGATGCCATGCTTTGCCCCATTGAGAGCCTATCGGTGGGAGAAACCCAAACTGTTACATTTACCTATCGTCCAGAAAATTCAAGAACAAAAGTTTCCTTTGCTGCTGAAGCATTGGTGCAAGGCTTTGACGCCAACCTTTCAAATAACAGACTTATTCAAAGCTTTGGCGGTTCCTTTTCGTTGGGCCTGTTATTTATGCTAGCGTTGTTAGTCCTTTCTCGAACTAGATATCGATTTAGTTTAAGATATCAACAAATCTAAAGCTAAGAGTGGTCGTTACCGACCTTCCCATTTCGCAAAATACTGAACTAACTGTGGTACTGGGAGTCTATTCTGGTGCCGATTTAGCCTGTCAAAATAATGAAGGTTTTAACGGTAATAATTAAGAAGAGGAGGGGTTTATCTACCATGCCCTTATGGGTATCATTTGTGGCACATCAATTTCTGAGCTTGAATCATAGCCGGACAAGTTAGTTAGAGGATGGAATTGGGCTAGATGGGCCTTTCACTACGCCAAGAGATGTTAGTGTGGCGGCCCATTTGCAATACCATAGTTGATTAACTGCTGTGCAATACTGTTTTTTTTAGACGTTATTAATATTATTAAAGATAAATATACTGTCTATTCAAGCAAGATTTAACAGTTCAGTCTAGGTTCTTTGTTCGACATAGATTTTTTCGTGATATAGGTTTTTAGTAAATAGCAGCAAAGGTAGCCGGTGACGCTTTAAATCACTTAGCCTAAGCCTCTTTATCGCCACGCGTTGGGAGTTAAGTTGGCATGTCATTCAATGTATGGCTAGTTAGTGTTAGGTTAGTATTATTATGAGGTTAAAAAGAATAAAAACGGTTGTTTTCACCGTTATCATTTTATTGCCCTGTAGTTGGGCGGCAGGTGTTTTGGCCGACCAGGTTTGTAAAGAGAGTCAACGTGCGACAACGCCTACATCCGACTTTGAAATACATCAAGATGGTACCGTTACCCATAAAAAAACGGGACTGATGTGGATGCGTTGCAGTGTTGGACAAAATTGGGATAAGAAGGCTAATCAGTGTGTTGATGATGGCGACTCTACTAATGACCAGTATGATTGGAGTGGTGCGGTAGTTTTGAGTAATCGGTTTAGTTACTCTGG
Source organism: Pseudomonadales bacterium (assembly GCA_028280085.1). Lineage (GTDB taxonomy): Bacteria > Pseudomonadota > Gammaproteobacteria > Pseudomonadales > JANQMK01 > JANQMK01. The sequence goes on along the minus strand of JANQMK010000457.1, from coordinate 1,521 downwards.
TTATACTGATTGGAGAATACCAAATATTAAGGAGTTGGCGTCTATTGTTGAACTAAAGTGCTTTAGACCCTCTATTAATTTAGATGTATTCCCAGGTACTTATATTCGCGGTAAATGGCTGGCGATGCCCGATGAAAAGAAAAAATACAGTGGCTGGCTAGTGTATTTAGGTTATCGCAGTGACAATGTTGATTTAAAGAAGACTCGAGGCTGGTTGCGCCTCGTTCGCTCTGTGCCCCCGTCGTGATTTGAGAATGGGGTTGTATAAAAATAAAACTAAACAGTGCTGCCACACTCTTATTCTTTAACTGGTTAAACAATGATAGCCCCTAATGGTTTGTAATGACATGTCCCTACTATGGTTAATTAAACCTCACTAAATGTTACCTTTAATTTACAATGATGTTACTTATAAGGAAAATTCTTTCTGCAATCATATTTTTGATTAAAATATGTCTTGTTTAAGATCGGAGTGATGGTAAATTTAAACAATTTAGGCTAATTTACTAAACTTTGCTTTACAGCAAGTGTTACTGTGAGTTACTATAGGTAACATGAATTGTGTGGTGGTGATCATAGCGTTTGGGCTGTTACCTCCCTAATCCCAGGTCTTCCGTACCTTATAACAGTTCAGACCGTTATCTACGACCAATTCAATTTGTTGTTCTTATTGTTGTTAGTTCAACTTTCAGGCGCTTGACTAAGTTTAGTTAAGCGCCATTTTTATTTTTATAGCAAATTTTCTATCGCAGTAATGATCTCTTCAGCATCTGGCTCAGTCTTTGGGCTGAAACGCTCTACAACATTGCCGTTACGGTCTATTAAAAATTTTTCAAAATTCCAGGTAATATCTCCTGAAAACGCGGCATTCTCTCCGGCTAACCATTGGTAAAGTGGTGCTCGGTCTTCACCATTCACCGCAATTTTACCGGCCATGGGAAAATTCACCGAATAATTTGTTTCGCAAAATGATTGGATCTCCTCGGGTGAACCAGGTTCCTGTGCCATAAATTGGTTGCAGGGTATGCCTAATATCACCAGACCTCTATCAGCGTACTTTTCATAAACAGCTTGTAAGCCCCGGTACTGTGGTGTTAAACCACATTGGCTGGCAACATTGACAACAAGTAATACTTTACCTTCGAATTGGCTTAAGGGCAGGTCACCACCTAGTAGGTGTGATAATGTAAAGTCGTATAGTGTAGTCATAAAAATCTCGCTATTGACAATAAACAAGTTAAGCAACTTACTTTAGTGCTTCTGTTTTGGTGAGTAAACTATTATAAGATTTGTAGTCGTAATAATTTCTTTCTATGTGCTGACACGATGAATAGCATAACATTACTATTATCAAGATTTCTGAGTGAGTTTCATATTGATCATTGCCCTCCTGGTACCATCAGATGCTAGGGCACCTCTGACTAATGAGGAAATGCTTCAGCAAGGACTTAGGCGTAGCGCCGCGAGGCGCCGTGCGAAGGGCAATGCTGGTTGTCATTGGCGAGCACGGCAACGACGCGA
>JANQMK010000451.1 GCA_028280085.1 Pseudomonadales bacterium | reverse complement strand
GGCAGGGGCGCATGGGTTTGGGCAGCAAATTATTGCGGCAAGCAGTGATGGTATTGTGTATCAACCTGTGGCGGCGACCAAGCGGCAAAAACCATCTCAGCAGACCGCGAAGAACAAAATACATCACGCAAAAACGGCAACAAAACAAACATTATCTAATATCAATGCTGACCTAATGTCCGGTGATGCAACCGACCAAATGATACAAGACTATGTGATAGATGTACTGCGAAGCAGCGTTGCCGATGCATTAAAAGTAGAGCATAGTTGGATTGAAGAAGATGATAGCTTTGCAGAGTATGGGGTTGATTCAATCACTGCAGTGCAGCTGGTTAACCAGATTAATGAAACTCTTGCTATTACTTTACCTACCACCGTATTTTTTGATTACAGCACCTTGAACCAACTGGCTGATTATATTATTTCAGAATATCAAGTCGCTATCCCCGGCGCTGTACAAGATAATCAGTCAATGCCAATGAAAAAACAATCGTCGACAGTCGCAATCACAGCCGAAAACGGCGTAGATAGGGCAAACGGCAGTCGCTCGACAGGCCGCCGAAAAAAAAGTCCGCAATTAAATCAGGTCGTTCGGCCGCGACCGCAAAGCCATGAGGAATCTATTGCCATTATTGGTATGAGTGGACGCTTTGCCCAATCGGAAAACCTAACAAGTTTTTGGCAGAACTTGGCGACGGGCAAAGACCTGGTGACAGAGGTGTCTCGTTGGCAAGCCGCAGATTGCATAGCCCAAGATTCCATCGATCAGGTATATTGCCATCAGGGCAGTTTTATAGATTCCATTGACATGTTTGATCCGGCGTTTTTTAAAATTTCTCCACTCGAAGCCGCCTATATGGATCCTCAACAGCGCCTATTCTTGGAGGAATCTTGGCGAGCCTTAGAGGACGCTGGTTACGCCGGCAATAACGTTATTGAACAACAATGCGGTGTTTACGCCGGATGTAGCCACTCAGATTATGCCAGTCTTTTTCAGGCAGGGCAGCAGTCGGCACCAGCACAGGCCTTTTGGGGAAACTCGGCCTCGGTGCTACCCGCTAGGGTGGCCTACTACCTTAACTTACATGGGCCAGCGGTGGCGGTGGATACAGCCTGTTCGAGTTCTTTGGTGGCGATGCATTTAGCCTGTCAAGGATTGTGGGCACAGGAAACGAATATGGCGTTAGCTGGTGGTGTTTTCCTACAGCCCACGGCTGGCTTTTATCAACTATCCAATGCTGCGGGCATGCTTTCACCCCAGGGCCGATGCTATACGTTTGATGCGAGAGCTGATGGTTTTGTACCCGGTGAAGGCGTTGGTGTTGTCGTGTTGAAACGAGCCGGTGAGGCGATAACAGACGGGGACGCCATTCACGGTGTAATCATTGGGAGTGGCATCAATCAAGATGGCAGTACCAACGGGATCACTGCGCCCAGCGGTAAATCACAAGAGCGTTTAGTGCGCGCAGTTTATGATAAGTTTGCAATTCATCCTGAAACAATTCAAGTGGTTGAGGCCCATGGTACGGGCACTCAACTGGGCGATCCCATCGAGTTTTCGGCCCTAACCAATGCGTATCGCCATGATACAGAGAAAACGCAGTTTTGTGCGATTGGATCGGTTAAAACCAATATCGGTCATACCGCGACGGCGGCAGGTATTGCTGGCGTTCTAAAGCTCTTATTATCCCTTAAGCATCAACAAATTCCTCCATCGCTACATTATCAACAGGGGAATCCCGCTATTGAGTTTGCTGCCAGCCCTTTTTATGTCAACACGCAGTTGCGGGAATGGCAAGTTGCCGGCAACCTGCCTCGTCCTGCAGCGATTAGTTCATTTGGTTTTAGTGGTACTAATGCTCATCTCGTCATAGAAGAGCCGCCGCTAGTGTCAACTGATAACGTGGAGTTACCCGGTTATTTGATCGTAGTCTCTGCTCAAACTGCGGCCCAATTGAAGCAACAGGCTAACAATCTATTGCTTTATTGCCAGGCGACTTCCTCGCTGTCAATGAATAATGTGAGCTATACACTACTAGTTGGTCGTATGCATCAACAGCACCGCTTAGCGTGTATCGTGAAAAGTCAGGAAGAGCTAATCCTTATATTAACACGTTGGCTTGAAACGGAGACAGTGAGTCAGCTTTTTGTCGCTGAGATTCCGCTGGGAAAGACACGACAACAGATGTCTTTGCAGAAATACGGTAACCAATGTATTGAGGCATGCCGCGATATAAATGCCGATGATAGTCGTACTCTTGACTATTTAGAAAGCCTGGAAACGATCGCTGAGCTTTATATTCAAGGGTATTCACTGAATTATCCGGCACTGTTTCCCCCAGCGTCCCAAAAACTGTCACTGCCCGGCTATCCGTTTGCGAGACAGAGATGCTGGGTCACTAATGCTATTACTGGCGACATTCAACCTCACAGTATATCAGATCGATTAGGTGGAAGGACTTCGGTTATTCATCCGCTGCTACATACTAATACATCGAGTTTATCGTGCCAACGCTTTAGCTCACTGCTAACGGGGGAAGAATTTTTCTTAACAGATCACCGTGTAAGAGGGCAAAAGGTATTGCCGGGCGTCGGTTATCTTGAAATGGCTCGTGCCGCCATTGAACATGCGGTTGACGAACTGAAGCCGGGTGCAACCATACAGCTTCGAAACGTGGTCTGGCGTCAGCCAATGGTATTCGATGACACATGGGTCGATGTACATATCGGTTTGTTCGAAGACGTATCCGGGCAGATTCACTATAAAATCTATACTCACGGGCCGTCGGATGAAGAAGTTATTCATTCTCAAGGGGTTGCAGAGGTTAAAGCACTGTCCGGTCAGAGCATGGTGACGAATGAAGCAATACATGAGGTCGAGGTTGATGCCCAAGCTGACGCCAGTGGTATAGCTAGGCTTAATATCAACAAAATTCGAGCCGAAATGCATCATCACACCGTCGACGCTGAGATCTGCTATCAGTTATTTAATCATATCGGGTTAGAGTATGGTCCAGGGTGTCGGGGTGTAGAAACAATCTATCAAGGCGACCAGCAAATACTGGCTAAACTGACACTACCTACGTCATTAGCCAACACCTTGAGTGACTATGTGTTACATCCGAGTCTAATGGATAGTGCGCTGCAGTCATCAATAGGCTTGCTTGCTATGACTGAACTATTGGCAGATCTTCCTCGATCAAGCCAATTGTCAATCAAACCGCAGCTTCCCTTCGCATTAGACTCAATAGACGTTATCAGGCCTTGTACGGCTGAGATGTACAGTTGGGTACGCTATGTGAAAGGCTTTACGCCTTTAGACAATGTACAGAAATTGGATATTGATCTTTGTGATAGCCAAGGTAATCTGTGTGTTAAATTGCGTGGTTACAGTACCAGGGCATTGACCAATGAGTTGCCGGCTTTACCTGAACATCAGACATTGGCTATACAAAATGAAAAAAGTGAAGATCCACAGCAGGACGACAAATTTCACTACCTGGTGCCTGTGTGGCAACCCGTTGAAGCACTACTTAATAGTTCAAGTGATTTTGCGTCAGATACCAAGCTACTAGTAATCGCTGCTGAATCATCGTCACTTGCCTGGGTTCAGGCTCATTATCCCAATGCGAGTTTACTAACCTTGCCTGCGCAAGCCACATTAGACGAGATTCAAGAACGATTAGCAGCTTATGTATTTGATCAATTACTGTGGATTGCTCCTGACGTGGTATCAGCCGACAACGGCTCGTTAGATACCAGTCAAGCCCTAGCCGCACAACAGGTAATTGCGCAACAAATAATTCCACAACAAATAATTTCTCAACAAGAGCAAGGCGTACTCCAGGTTTTTCGAGTCGTGAAAGCGCTAATGAATTTGGGATTTGCCAACAGACCTTTGACCTGGACAGTGATAACTCGTAACGTGCAGAGTGTCGAGGCCCAACAACCGGTGATGCCGACCCATGCCGGCATCGTGGGTTTGGTTGGCAGCATGGCGAAAGAGTTTTCCCAGTGGCGATTGCGTTTGTTGGATGTGGAATCTCTTGACGCAGTGCCCGTGGATGCCTGCCTCTCATTACCTTGGGATTCGGCAGGCGGCGGGCTTGCTCATCGCAAAGGCATCTGGTACCAACAGACCTTAAGGCAGATTGACGCCCCCAGCGAAAACATGCCAATCTATAAGCATAATGGCGTGTATGTGGTGATCGGCGGTGCCGGCGGTATTGGGCAAGTCTGGAGCCGGTTTATGATCCAACACTATCAGGCAAATATCGTTTGGATCGGTCGGCGCGAGAAAGATAGCACAATTGAAGAAAGTATTCAATCACTAGATGCTTTCGACAATGTCTCTGATCACATGTCTGGCAAGCCACCCTTGTATATCTCTGCCGACGCCACGCAGCTAGATGAACTGCAACAAGCATTGCAGCAAATCCAAGAAGCTTATCCTCGTATTAATGGTATCGTCCATTCCGCTATCGTTTTAGCAGACAAATCACTTGCCAATATGGGCGAATCAGAGTTTAGAGCAAGTCTAGCATCCAAAGTTGATGTCAGTGTGATGTTAGATCAGGTTTTCGGTGACTTGGATTTGGATTTCATGTTCTTCTTTTCATCAATTCAAGCCTTTTTAAGAGCACCGGGACAAGCAAATTATGCTGCGGGCTGTACCTTTAAAGACAGCTTCGCCCAACATTTGCAGCAAAAACGTGTTTATCCAGTAAAAATCATTAATTGGGGCTACTGGGGTGAGGTAGGTATTGTTTCAGATGCTGCATATCAAACACGTATGCATCAGTTAGGATTGGGGTCGATCGAGCCAGCCGAAGCCATGCAAGCGTTGCAGTTATTTGGCGGCGCCAACTTGAATCAGATTGTACTGGCCAAATTAGCTGAAAGCAGTATTTTGCGCACCGCTGCGCGAACTGTTAGACCACAGGTCGAGGCTGAACAGCGACAGGGAATTGAACAACAACAAGCGCCGGAAACATTCGAGATTGACAGTAGTGATGTAGAAAGTTTACGAGAAAAAACCATCAGCTATTGTCAACGCCTAATTGCTGATACACTTCGGCTGAACCATCAGCAAGTATTACCTCATAAACCCTTTGAGGATTATGGTTTAGATTCAATTTTAGTGGTTCAGTTGACTGACAGTCTGCGGCCCTTATTTCCAGAAGTGACGAGCACGTTATTTTTTGAAGTTCGTACCCTTGATGGGCTGGTAGATTATTTACTAACACACTGGCAGCAGGAATTGCTGGCATTGTTTCAAGTCAATTCTACCGTGCCCCCTGAGGATAAGGTCGATGCGCCGGCACTCGATAAATCTTTCTCCTCAAGCAACGATCGACATGCCCCTGGTCAGACAAGTCGTACAGTAGCGAGAAGTCGGCGGCAGATACCAACTCAGGTACCGCTTAAAGAGAGAGCGTTAAACGCAGATGGTGGACCTTCGCAGAGGAGTGCCGCTATCATTGGCATGAGTGGCCGTTATCCTCAGGCGAAGGATTTACATGAATATTGGCAAAACCTTATGGCCGGTGTTAATTGTATTACGGAAATTCCCCCCGATCGCTGGCGATGGCAGGCATATCACGACCCTGAAAAAGGCAAATTAGGTAGTAGCTATACTAAGTGGGGTGGATTCTTACAGGCTATTGATAAATTTGACGCATTATTTTTCCGAATATCTCCGCGAGAAGCTAAGCGGCTCGATCCGCAAGAACGCTTGTTTTTAGAAACTGTCTATCATGCCATAGAAGATGCCGCTTATACGCCACAGACCTTAGCAGCGACACGCAAAATCGGTGTATTTGTTGGTGTCATGAACGCGCTCTACAACCCTCAACCGGCACTTCACGCTATTGCGAATCGCATCTCCTATACGTTTGATTTCCAAGGGCCTTCAATTGCGTTAGACACTGCGTGTTCTTCTTCTTTAACAGCCATACATTTGGCGTTAGAGAGTTTATCCAGTGGAACAATCGAATGTGCCATCGCCGGCGGAGTTAATCTGATCATTGATGCGGAACACTACTTGGGGTTGACAGCGCTAACGATGCTATCTGAAGGCAGAGAATGCAAATCTTTCGGCGAAGAAGCCGATGGCTTTGTCGATGCTGAAGGCGTGGGAGCTTTTGTTATTAAGCCCTTAGATAGGGCGGTACAGGCGGGTGACCAGATTTACGGTGTGTTGAAAGGCAGTGCAATTAATGCCGGCGGCAAAACCAGTGGTTA
>JANQMK010000396.1 GCA_028280085.1 Pseudomonadales bacterium | reverse complement strand
ATCGAAATACTGCGCCTCTTCATAAAAGTCGATTAAGTTGACCATATGAAACGCTTCGGGGGAATCGCTAACGATCATGTCGATGATAGTGTCGTCGTCAGACGCAATGCTGGATTCGCTTTCTACATCAGCTTCTAATGATACGTTATTGAGTAATTCAGTGGCGGCATCGCGGTCGAGATTCTGTAGTTCTGGATCAAAGAAGCCACCACTTGGGTCAAACGGCAGTGAATTTTGGATGCCGAGCACCCAAGTTTGGTTTGTCGAGGAAGCGAATAATGTGTTTATAGCGTTTACGAAGGCGTCGTCCTGCAGAGCATCGATAAATGCTATAGTGTTGGCAAATTCGATAACACGGACTTCGAGAAATACACGATCACCGATCATCTGATCGATAATCTTGCTAGCAAAAGTGGTCTCTCCACTATGCCGTTGCCAAATAGGCTCGACTTGGTTTTCATAGCTAGAAAAGCTCTCGTTGTCGTCGACAGCAATGAGTTGTACTAGCGTGATTGGGCTGGTGGTATCCTCATGGTCCAACAGGGCCTGAAGACTTGCTCCGCTAAACAGATGCTGACCAGCGCCAAATTGCGTCCTGAGCTGTTCCGCCTCAGTTGGTGGCGATTCACTGTCCCAACTACCACATCCACTCGCACTCAATAGCAATAAAAGCGCAATAGAAGCGGTATGACGGATTAACTTTAATGCTTGACACTTGATTGACATATCTTCGGCTCTTCTAATAGCGTGATTACTGTAAGACCCATATAATATTGGTGTAGGCTGTTATCTCGTTCGGTAATCTTATCGATACCTTCTCACACAATAGGTCTTTAATTTGCCGCGCATCCTGAGCGGTGCTGCTTGTAATTAAGCGTGTGCCTATGGGCTATTACGGTAAGAATGTAGCAACTTGTGACGGCCAACCCTAGCCTCGGCTGCACCAGTGGTGACAATTCGTGCATGAGCTGTACGAATTGCCCCTGTGGTTATCTCTTGCATTCTTTATAATGAGAAGACAGGCGTTGACTATGGTCAATATTTCTATCATCACCTAGCGAAAGGCAGAAATGTTGCTAAATACTGAATCGCGAAGAGTCAAACGTGAATGGGTGCAAACTGCTGTTTTTCTTGCAATTTGGCCTGGCGTTAATCTGCTAATCGTAACAGCTGTACAGATTGATCTAGGGTTTTTAACGTTGGCGCGTTTTAAAAGTGCGGCGATCACCATCTGGTTGATATTTGCTAGCGCCTTTATGCTGGTATGGGCCGCAACGCGATGGCTGCCATCGTCGGTCAAGCGCGAACACTTCAGCGTACAACTGGGCATACATTTTTTTGCCATTTTTCTTTCTGCCCAGTTATTTGGCCCGCCATTGGAACAACCCAGCTCTTTGCAGGCACCAGAGGTATTGGTGATTCCCGTTGTGATGCTGCTCCTAGAAATAGTTATCTACTTAGGATTGATCTACATCCTCGACGAGCAAGAACGATCCTATGAAACGCGCCTTGTTCTTCAGCAGGCCGAACTTAACGCCCTTCAGGCCCAAAGTAATCCTCATTTCCTTTTTAATACACTCAATTTGATAACATCTGAAATTTCAACTGATCCTGAAAATGCAAAAGAGATTGTTTATGATCTTGCAGATCTGCTGCGTAGCAATATCAAAATGGCACAACAGCGCTTTAGTACCGTTGTGGATGAGATAACTATCATAAGGCTTTACCTTCGTCTGCAAGAGAAGCGTTTCAAAGATCGCTTTACGTTTGAGGTAGATGTGTCTGATGAAGCTAATTCGCTATTCATTCCATCTTTGCTCTTATTGCCTGTGGTAGAGAATGCGATCAAGCATGCTGTTGCGCCTTATGCCTCATCAGCGAAAGTGAGTATCCACGTTGCGGTTGAGGCTCAGCAGCTATCGATATTGGTTAAAGACACTGGGCCTGTTTTTGACCACCGCAATATCCAGGATGGTAATGGGTTGACCATTTTGCGAAAAACCTTAGCGCTGCAATACCCTAACAATCACAAGGTGGCGTTACGTTCGACGGATTCGGGCGGGGAATTATTAATACAGCTACCCGCGCAATCGAGGGTGCCATCGGTTGAGAGGATCTATTAATGTCAATTAAGCAAGTAATGATCATTGATGATGAGCCAACGGCCCGTCGCCACCTCCGTTCGGTGATCGATGGATTCGATCAACTTGAAATAATTGGCGAAGTTGGCGACGGAAAAACTGCAATTGCGGAAATAAAAAAATATCGGCCTGACATTGTGTTCCTCGACGTCGAAATGCCTGAGGTGAATGGCTTTGATGTTGCCTCGGCGACCGCTGATGTGAATTACCAGCTTGTTTTCGTGACTGCGTACGATCAGTATGCGTTAGATGCTTTCGATACCAATGCGATTGATTATTTGCTGAAACCGGTACGTCCTTCGCTATTAGAAAAATGCGTCAATAAAATTTTGCGCCATGAAGAGAGGGTATTGGAAGGGCTTAAAAAGCAAAAGACCCAATCCGACAGTATTGCCCTCTCAGATGGGAATAGGCTCCGTATTGTAAAGCAGTCCCATATTACTTATATCGAGGGGATTGGCCGTTATCGTCGAATTCATTTAGCTGAAAACGGGCGTGCTTTGCATGAAATAGAAACCATCCTTTCTGATACCACGTTAGACGAATTCGAATCGCAGATGTCTAGTGACGAATTCGTTCGCTTACATCGAAGCTATCTTGTTAATCTCCACCATATATTAAACATACTGGTGGAATCGCGGCGGCACTTTGTTACCTTGCGTGAATCTGGAATGAAGATCCCAGTTTCTCGAGCAAATGTTTCTTCGTTGAAGCAAACTTTAGGAGAAGCTTAGTGAGCTTGTCTTGCCATCGCTTTTATCTCGGCAAAAAAACTATCGCTAGGCGGCGTCTCTATTGATAATTCCTGACGATCACTGTTAACCACGTCAAACCATTCGTTGGCGGTAACTGAATCTATTGGGGGTATTAATGGTTCATCCGTATTTGAATTAGCATATCGTGCAAAAAACAAATTTATGTTGCCCCAATCGTCATAATCCTCTAACAGTTCATTTAGGGTGCCGTTACCGTTAATGTCGGCGTCGAGCCGGTTTGACGATGAACCATTGCAATTGTAGTCGACACTGCCTGAATCTGGGTGGTATAAACCACGGTCTTCATGGGTTGAATCTTCGTCGATGACTGCGCTGGAACCGTAAGAGTAATCAATGATAAAGGTGTTAGAGTAGGGTGAGTTGGCTATTGTAGACAGGGTATATTCACCGCAGTCAGTATCTCCTCGGAAGAATTCTTCTAGATATCGATCACCTTCATCTACCGTACCGGGTGAATCCAAGCCGGACAATTGATAAAGATAGTTCATTACGCTCAAATAGTTTGGTTTAAAGTTTCTATTTTCAAAGCCGCCATGTCGCAAGCCGAGATTATGGCCGAGCTCATGCATTACCGTTGTCGCTTGGGTGTTAATAAGAAAATTCGTTTGCGATGTGGTCTGACTATTTAGCCCCCAGTTGCCTAGGGAGATCAGAGAGTCATTGCCGTTAACCTCGGCAAAGCCTGACGACCCGGCCTCTCCAGATGCATTGGAAGAGCTGCCAAAAAACATGTAGTGAAAAACTTGCTTACGTGCTAGGTCCATGTGCTCTTGTTTGTAGACGTATACATCGCTTGCTAGATCAGCTCTGCCTAAACCAACGCTGATAGCATAGGGTACTTGATTACCGCCGCCTAGATCCATTTCGCTTGGACTGATGCCGGGCGCTTGATGGTAAAGATCACCAACATCAAAATGCACACTGATACCTTGTCGAGCAAAAGCCTCGACAACCATCGCTAGGGCTTCTTGTCGAGGCGTAATACCTTCGTCACTGCTATTCATATAATCCACTTCAATAAAAATGTCTGGCTGATTGACGCGAGCGCCCCAGTTATAAAGTGGTAAACCGGCAAAGGTGCTACCGGGCTGTTCTGAACAATCAGGGATACCATCTGCGTCGTTATCTGTGGTACATGTAACGTCATTAGGCGCGCCAGTAGTAGCAAAACTTCTAACAGTCCAATCTATATTCTGATCGGTATCTGTATTTGAGGCGTCACGCGCTAATGTATAGCCATAAAAATTTTCTCCGGAAGGAATGGTGGGCGCGTTGACGGATAGCCAAGCAGTCGGGTCTGCAGCTGGCACGGTATTGCTGCCAAAGCTTACGTAATCGATCGTTTCACCGGTCGCTGTAGCGATGAGTTCGACGTAGCCGCTGGCCTCCCAATCTGGGTATTCCTCGGTGGTACCAATAAATACCTGACGATGGGTATTAAAAGGTGTATATGATTGTGGCATTCCTCTAATAATGGCGTAATTGCCTGCTGTTACCATTGCTCCTGGTAACAGGATACTTTTGGAGGCGAGGGTGTTAAGTGGAACACGTACTTCGTAGTTGGAGAGATTTACGGTATATGGACCGGGATTATAGATTTCAAACCAGACTTCTGCATTTGGGCCTGGATTACTGCTAACTTCAGTAATGAGTACAGTACTGTTGCTGGGGCCGGGGTTACCTGAGCCACCACTGTCCGGATTATTGCAAGCGAGAATATTGAGGCCGAGAAGCATCGCAATAGTGATGAGTTGGATACACCTTTGCATCGATACTAGTCTGGATATGAAGCTAGAGCACATAACACACCGCTCTTTCCTTTTTATTATTGTGCTTATTATTGTACTTGCTAATTCTTTTATTTTTCGAGTTGATGGATGTTTGTGGTGCCGGTAAGTATCTATTTTTCCGGGCTTTATTTTTTAGACCGGGCCTACTACCTGAAACATCACGATATAAATTATCGCAATAGTGGGGCTTTTGTCTATTGTGAGGAGTGTCATTATGAGAAATGGTTCAGCTTTCTGGCAAATATATTTCTAGAAGCTGGGTCTTACTGGGAGGATTGAGAACGGTCTAATCCCGCCGTAATTTGTCACTGATAGCGATAGGGGTTGGGTAATTGAAGATGACGATATAGGAAGAGACCAAAAAGGTAATAATAGCGGTTGCCTGAATCAGATGAGAGGCTTCTTTACCGATTAGAGAAGATTCAAATGCGATGTAGGCAATCATTAGTGAAAATTCGCTGATTTGTCCCAATCTAAAACCGACGTCCCACGCGAGTGAAGAACCTTCACTCCAGCGTAGTAACATGAGTCTGAAAACGACAGGCT
>JANQMK010000363.1 GCA_028280085.1 Pseudomonadales bacterium | reverse complement strand
GGCGCGCCGGCTCAGCCGCATTGGACTTAGCCTATGTCGCCGCCGGTAGGTTTGACGCTTTCTGGGAATTCGGCTTACGACAATGGGATATTGCAGCCGGCGCATTGCTAATCCAAGAAGCTGGCGGGCTCATCAGCGATTTCGCAGGAGGGCACAACTATATGCATAGCGGCAACCTCATTGCAGGTAACCCAAAAAGCTTTAAGGCCCTACTACAAACGGTCCAGCCTCACCTCGGTAACCTCGATAAAGTATGACCGGTGAAAATCAAGGTAAATCAAAGTTTGGTAAATCAGAGTTTCTAGCAGCTAGCCAGTCTAAGGAATAGCATCAAGTTCATCTGCACCTTCCTTTTCCGGAATGATCAAATCTTCTCGCGAAATATTCATGGACAACAGTACGTTAGCTGCCACATAAATAGAGGAATAAGTTCCCACAATAACACCAATAATTAACGCTTTGGCAAAATTGTGGATAAGCTCACCGCCAAAAATAAATAGCGCTGTCAATACCAATAATGTGGTCAACGAGGTTACAACTGTTCTGCCCAGTGTCTGAGTTAGCGAAATATTAATAATTTCTTCTGAGGTACCCCGGCGTATTTTGCGAAAGTTTTCACGTATTCTATCCGATACCACAATCGTATCATTCAAAGAATAACCAATAACGGCCAATATAGCTGCTAAAACGGTGAGATCGAAGTTCCAGCTAAATAATGAAAACAATCCAAGAATAATGAGAACATCGTGAATCAAGGCAGCCACCGCACCAACAGAAAACTTAAACTGAAAACGAAATGCGACATAGGCCATCACCACCGCCAACGCTAATAGCATGCCCAGGCCACCCTGGTCCCGTAATTCTCCACCTACTTGAGGGCCAACAAACTCAATGCGACGCAATTCTACTGTAGCACCGTCTCGCCTTAGCGTGGCTAGTAACTCGTTTCCTACTTTTCCTTGCTCTGCAATATTAGCGGTGACATTTTGCTGCAACCGAATCAGCACATCGGTTTCAGCACCAAAATGAACCACCACGAAATTCTGGTACCCCGCATCATTCAATTGCAGTCGTATTAAATCCAAAGAGGCTGGTTGCTCATAGCCAACTTCCAGCAAAGTGCCGCCGGTAAAATCTAACCCAAATTCCAGTTTATTAATAAACAGCGATATAATTGAGGCCAATAACAGCGCTATCGACAAAGCTGCCGCCACCTTGCGGTGAGACATAAAATCAACCACTTTATCTTGTGACATAATATTACTCCTAATTCTGCTACGTCCAACCAATCGCTAGTGACTTAATATCGCGTCCACCATAGGCGAGGTTAACCATGGCGCGAGTCACAATGATTGCGGTAAACATAGAGGTGAGAATGCCGACCGACAACGTCACCGCAAAACCTTGTACGGGGCCGGTACCAATAGCTAGTAAAATGATCGCAACGATTAAAGTCGTTAAGTTGGCATCAAAAATTGTAACAAAAGCCCTATCATATCCTGAATTGATGGCGGTCTGCGGCGCCACGCCGTTCCTTAGCTCTTCCTTTATTCGAGCAAAGATCAATACATTAGCATCAACAGCCATACCCACCGTCAACACAATCCCGGCAATACCGGGCAGTGTTAGTGTAGCTGATATCATGGACATACATGCTGCCAGCAATACCAGATTAAACGTCAGTGCAATGTTGGCAAATAAACCAAACAAGCGGTAGTACACCAGCATAAAAACCAATACAAGGGCAAAACCAATCTGCACTGATTTGATGCCCAAAGCGATGTTCTCAGCCCCTAACGACGGGCCAACGGTCCGTTCTTCAACAAAATACATCGGTGCGGCTAAAGCACCTGCCCGTAACAATAATGCCAGCTCTGATGCTTCTGCCGGACTATCCAGCCCAGTAATTCTAAACTGCGTACCTAGTGCGCTTTGAATAGTTGCCAGACTAATAATCTTTTTATCGACATACTTTTGTACTTTACGAACACTCTCTCCCTCGGCATTTTGCACTATAGTCGTTCTGGTCTTGTGCTCGATAAACAGTACACCTAGACGACGCTTTATGTTATTTCGCGTGGTACGATGCATTAACGCACCACCCTGGCTATCCAAGCTAATATTAACTTGGGGGCGGCTATTTTCATCATAGCCAGCACTGGCATTTGATACGCGATCACCAGTAATCACAATACGGCGTTCTAAATAAGCTGATGACGGCCGCGCATTAGAGTCGCGAAAATCAAACTCTTGCTTCGCCACCGCAGAGGCATCAGGCCGAGCTTCTAAGCGGAATTCTAGGTTAGCAATCTTGCTAATAATGCGCTTAGCTTCGGCCGTATCCTGCACACCAGGCAACTCTACCACGACGCGGTTTCGGCCTTGCTTTTGTACTAAGGGTTCGGATACGCCTAACTCATTGACGCGATTACGCAACGTCGTGAGGTTCTGATTTACTGCATAGTCTTCAATATCCTTAACTGCTGTTTCACTCAATGTCAGTTCCATAAAGAAGGCGTCATCTTTTTCCGACAAAACACGCTGGAATTCAATAAATTCACGCCTTACTAAGCTAGCTGCTTGAACGCGCTGTTCTTCTTTTTTAAACTTAGCCACTATTTTCCCATCTTTAGGCCGAATCAGCGCATAGCGAATTTTCTCATCTCTTAATTTCTTTTTAATATCGCTACTAAATATCTCTAAACGCTTTTCGATAGCTGCCTGAGTATCGACTTCTAGCAAGAAGTGCACACCGCCACTCAAATCTAAGCCGAGCTTCATTGGCCCAGCATTAATTGCATCTAACCAGTCTGGCGTGGTCGGCGCCAAGTTAAGCGCAACAACATAATCGTCGAGCAGCTCGGCTTTAATAATAGCTTTTGCTTTAAGTTGGTCTTCTGCATCATTAAGGCGGATCAATACATTTTTACTCGTCACTTCGCCACCAAAATGAGTAATACCTGCTCTATCGAGCGACTCACTAGCCCGCCGCAACACTTCATCGTCTATTAGAATCGTGCTACTTGTACCCGATATTTGGACAGCTGGATCGGGAGCATACAAATTAGGCATAGCATAGATAAACGACAGAGTGACAACAGCCACTATTAATAGATACTTCCATACTGGATACTTATTAAGCATTTATAGTCTTACCAAATATTATTGGCGTTATGCCAAGTAGAACAGAGACATTAAGCAGGCTAGCCTACCAAGGACGCGTCATTATATAGAGTGGCCCTAAAAATGGGAATTTTGACGGCAATAATGATGAGATAACAGGTTCATTAACAACCAAGCTGAGAATGACAGCCTCATACTGTATATTAAGCATTCAAAAAAAATATCGTCGCTTTACCTAGATTCTGCAGTTGAACTCTACTGCGGAATCTAGTCCGATTGTTGGCATACCTCATTATTGGCCTATCCCCTACAGCAGAATGACACACGAGCATGAGATAATGCCCTCTTAGTATAACCTTAACGACAGTCATTTAATTAATGAGCAACCGACATGCAGAACTATTATTTGTATTGGTCACCGTTCTCGGTGCCGCCGGCTGGTTGTTTTCCAAATACGCACTCGCTGAGTTCCAACCCCATAGCTTTTTAGCAATACGCTTTTTCTTGGCGACACTCGTACTAATGGCTTTCAGTGGACCCTATGTCTTTCAGCTTTCGTTAAAACAAATCTCTCAATGCCTAGTAACGGGGCTATTTCTTGGCATCGGGCTAAATCTCTGGGTACTCGGTATAAGCCTGACTGATAATATTGGAACAGGCTCCTTTGTCGTGAGCTTAAACGTAGTGGTAGCAACGCTAATGGCTCGGATTTTCTTCGCGGAGCCTATCGCTAAACATCTGCTAATGGCGCTACCACCAGCCATTTTGGGCCTGACGTTACTTACCTTAAAAGATGGATTTCATATTGCTACCAGCCAATTATTCTTCTTATCTTCCATTGCCGGATTCGCCCTGCATTTAAATCTAACAAGAAAATATGCGCCACACATTCCCACCCTGCCATTGACCTGCTGGCAACTGTTCGCAACGGCGATAGTAGCTTTAGTCGGCGCCTCCGCCACTGAAACATGGCCAGCAAATATAACGATAACAGGTTGGGGTTGGCTATTTGCCAGCGCTTTACTCGCGACGTGTTTACGTTTTACAGTTCAAACCAAAGCATTACAAAAGGTTAGCGCTAGCCAAGCCAGCCTCATCAGCGTACTGGAGCCTGTTTGGGTCACCCTGTTAGGCGCTACCTTTTTAGCAGAAAGCATGACACAACAACAAATGATAGGCTGTGCTTTAATTTTGACAGCACTAATTGTTTACCGTAGTGATCAGATAAAGGTTTTCTGGCAAAGTTTGCTTAAACAATGATGGCAGCCAAACAGAAACAACAATAGGGCTAATAGGGTAAGAAGTCGATAGAGTAGTTAATTTTACTTCTTGACACTTTCTCCGCGCCAAAATTAATTAGCTTTATACGACTAATTAACTTGGCTTCTAATGCCGGTCTGTTTAGCTCACTTGATACAACTTTACATGATGAAACAGCCCCGTCTGGTTCAATAACCAATTCTAAGGTGACCTTTCCTTGTAAAGAGGGATCTTTCCTCAGCGCTCGATTATATATTGCAAACAACGCCCCGCGGTTGCGGTCAAATACTTTACGTACTGATTCGTCAGTGCGACCCGAAAGACTTGTTTTCTTCTTTTTCTCCTGCTTTTTAATTTTCTCAACAGCAACTGTTTTAACACGCGTTGTTTCACGTGCTGACAATGCCGTACCGCCGGCATCACGACTAAATTCAGAAGTCGTAATGCCGCCACTGGTCGACGTTGCCCTACCAGTAATAACGGAACGCTCTATCTTTTCAGCCTGACCAGCACTCGCTGTTAAATTGGCTGTTGGTTTAAGAGTATCGAGATCCAAGCTTTCTCGCATGTCAGCCAACTCATCAGCAAAGGCTAAAACGCCCGAAGTTGCAGCTTTTTTACGTGCCTGTTCTACGGTTTTCTTCGGCTTCTCCTTTTTCTTTTCTGGTTTTTTCTTTTCCTTTGGCTTTTCTTTCGGTTTTGGCTTTTCTTTCGGTTTCTCTTCTTTCTTGGGCTTTGGCTTCGGTTTTGGTGGAGGAGGTATTTTCTTTTTTTCCATCACAACCTTTGCTAGCTGTGGCGGCAAGCTCTCCAGCTTAGCTCGCTCAATCTTAGGAACCGGCAACATAGGAATAACAACACCAAATATAAACAGCACCAAGAAACAGCCCAACAGAATTTTCTTAAACCATTTATCTTCCTGGAAAGTCGCAGACCAGGGAAGTTGAGCTCCAGTGTATGTCGTCACTTCCACTCAGCTAGCCTCCCTGCACTACTTCAATCTTTTCGCCGGGCACTTTAGATACAGCCAAAGCGATATTGGTGTAATCTGCTTTGGCGCAGGTGGTCATAACACGTTTCAGCAACGCATAAGGGATCTTCTTGTCGCCCATGATAGTAATTGCCCGACCGTGCTTTTGCTCTTGTTCAGTTAATTCAGGTCGCCGAGTAGACTGATAGCGCAGTTCTTTAATCAAAGGTTCAATAGTTTCAACATCCTGCTTCATTACTGCGTCGACTTCAATTATTTTACGCCCTTGAACAATGATATCGGTATCATTCACCATCACAATAAGAGTTTCTTTAGGTCGCCTTTCAGCGATCGAATCTGGTAACTTAATTTTGTCGCTCTTTGTTAACACTTGTACATCAGACGAATTCACCATAAGAAAAAAAACCAATATGGTGAAAATATCCATTAGGGACACTAGGTTCAACCTAGAAGACGTATGCATTCGGCTGTGATGCCTTGCCATACGTTTCGCCCGCATGGATTCCTTCATTCTTATTCTCCCTCCGCAGGTACTTGAACACTTTCAGAAATGGGCGATAACGCCGGCGCATCACCGATAGATACATCGGGGAATAGTTCTGCGTTAACAAGAGATGCCGCTACCACCGCCTTGAAAGAACGAACCGTGTCCATCAAACTAACAATTGTCTGGTAATCAGTATCCGGTTCTGCTAGCAATAAGATATCACGCTTTTCAATGCCTTGATCTTGCAAGAGTCGCTTAATTTCTTGCAATACTGTAGACAACAGTTGGTAGTCGTGTTCTGTATCTTTTTTTGGTAATGTTTTTAACAAAAAACCGCGTGGGTAATAAATTTCTAACTTATCCTTACGTACCAACAGCTCGAGCGACCTATTAGGCTCATTAT
>JANQMK010000362.1 GCA_028280085.1 Pseudomonadales bacterium | reverse complement strand
ATACCCGCTTGTCGCTCGTTGAGAGTCAACAATGCTATTGGCGTTTCGTGAGCGACCACACTGGTGACACCACCACAACCGGCTATCCACACCAGGACTGCTAGCAAAATGCTGACATAGCGACCCCGTTGAGCAGCACTAATACCCTTGGCCAATCTCCATGTGCTATTTCTCAGTACCATAATTA
Source organism: Pseudomonadales bacterium (assembly GCA_028280085.1). Classification (GTDB taxonomy): domain Bacteria; phylum Pseudomonadota; class Gammaproteobacteria; order Pseudomonadales; family JANQMK01; genus JANQMK01. The sequence continues at coordinate 9,031 of JANQMK010000362.1, read as the reverse complement.
GTATTAACAGCCGTATATTTGCTTTCTATCTAATAGTTACTAGCAAACGCCGCCTTTTGACCAAATGCTTCGTTGGGCGACGGCGATGAACCCTCGTTGAATACAGTAGGCAACTTCACTGTCTCAAGTTTCTTCATGGTCTCATCATTAAGATCAAGTTCAACAGAATAGCGATCAGCGATAGCTTTGGTCTGGTCAGCTAGCTGTATATCGTTACTGAACTTTTTCCAGTCTCGTACTACCCGGCTCTTGATCTGCTCAAACTGTGCCGGTTCTGGTTGATAGTATTTGGTTACTCGCACGAGATGAAAACCTTGCTGGGTTGTTACTACAGTCCAGGTATTTAACGACTCTGCTAATAGTTTTTCGCTTTGGTCAACACCAAACAGTGCTGTTAGATTCGACTCAGGGCGCTTTAAGTAAGAAAGCACACTATCAACATATTGAGCCGGTGCAGGTGAGTCTTGGAGATTAGAGGCCAAATTTTGTGCCTCTTCAGCACTGTTAATATCATTGAGAAAGAACTGTTCAAAATCGTACCGAGCAGGGGTATCATAAGTTTCCCGATTAAACTCAAAGAAACTCAATAACTCATCTTCGCGCGGCGCATCCACTACAGCATTATTAAATAGCACATTCCGCATTTTAAGAATCAGCCGATTGCGAATCATGTCATCTCCTTGATCAAGCCCGATTTGCTTTGCTTCGCGGTACATGATCTCGTTTTGCGCCCATTTAATGATAAGATTATTAATCTCTTGGGCCGAAGGCTCGCGTCCTTGCCCTTCCGTAAATATATCAACCAATTCAGTTAGCTTTTTATCGTCAACGACGATACGAGATTGATCAACTCGATTAGCTAACACATAATAATCTGCTGCAAAAACCACCGCCCCCAATAACAAGAACTGAACTATGGGTTCGCGCAACATGTCCAGGACTTTTCCATAAACTCTATTAGCCATTTTTAAATCTATCTTTTGGTATCTTGAACTTTGTTTTTGTCTTAACCAGTTGTTATCTACCCAGGAGTAGTTCTACAACTGATGCACAATAATTGAATACACGCCAACCATTTTTCCGCTGGGCCGCTATCGTTGCGACTAAAAAACGTTGAAAGTTGTATATTTTAAAAAGAATAGATTTCATATTTATGAAGATTGGCTCTTTAAAATCCCCTAGCCAAACATGCCAGCGACTGTTGCTTATCCCACTCTAACCTAAACCGAATAACACATTTAACCAACGCATAGAAATCAAATTAACAAGCAGTCACTTTCCTGCAATGCGATCAAGCTGACTAAATTTACTTAAGTTTGATTAATTTCCCACGTAAAAATCTGCCGGTGTTGTCCGTACTACGAGCAAATTAATAGCCCCGACAACTGAAATAATTCCTTATATAAAGCTTCATAAAAGCATAATCAGAATGACATGAAGTTAATTTAGAAAGGACGCTGGGATGCTATACGTGCCAAAGGGTATTTGTTTTTTTAGTCAACGTGTAGGCATTACCCACTAATATATTTTTCATACAAATTATAATTTTTCAGTCAATTGTCACGGAGTAATTTCATGAAAAAAAATGTCATGTCCACCGCCCTTGCAGCAGCTGTTGTCAGTGCTACAGGCGGTGTTAATGCTGGTGGTGAATACCTAGCAGGTGATTTCCATAACCACACTACCTGTTCGGATGGTTCAACATCAGTTAAAACCCTAACGCGAAAGTCTTTAGAGTATCTGGATTGGTTTATTCATGTCGGCCATTCAGGTCGCGGCTCACGAGACTGTCGCATTAGTGATTTTCTGTACCTTAACCGCGATAGTGAATTCAACCGAGGCCTATGGGTCAATTCTTTACCTAATGGGGCAGCAGACATCAAAGGTGACCCCACTTTTCAAACCATGAGAACCGGTACTCAAGTTGAAGCCATGTGGCGCTGGCAAAGTTTGCAAGAATACAACTTTGACAGCATTGTAGAAGAACGTAATTTGCCTGATAACAGAGGTAAAACGGCATTTTTAGGTTTGGAATGGGTTGTGCCTGGCCACGAACACTCCAGTAATGCCATCAGCAACGGCCAGTATGAACAAGTACCAAATGCTGATGCTATGGCACAGTTTGAATATTGTTTTGCCCGCAACTCTGACGATACCAGTATGGGTGGCGGCCAGGGCTGGACATGCGAACTGAGCGAAGCAGGCAATAATAAGATTAAAGCACTATTTGCTGGCCGCGCTGAAGAAGGCATCGCTGACTACAATTCCACGTTAACAGGCGGTATTAATATTGCAGATACTGGTGAACATGTAAAATCTACTGCTGCAATATTGTGGATGCAAGAGAATTTTCCCGGTGAATCTTTTGCTGTGCAAGCCCACGTAGAACGTCAAGGTGCTTTTATTCCAGATGACGACGAAGGTTACAACATAGAACACCTACGTGACTGGAACTCGGTCGCGCCAGACGTAGCATTTGGTTTTGAAAGTCAGCCAGGTCACCAAGGACAATTCAGTCGCGGTAGCTATAACGCTAGTCGTCCAACATCTGGTCTGTACACCTTTGGCGGTACCGGTTGCTATGGCGCAGCGGAAGCAGCCATGCCAGGCAAAGATTTCGATGGCACGCCACTAACATTGGCTGATTTTGCCGCTGGTGGCAAATACGAAATCATTGACGATAACGAAGACCCAGCCAAGGTCACCCTGTGTCGACCCGGTATCAGAACCATGTGGGATGCCATGCTCAGTGAAGGACGTCGTTATTGGTTCTTTGCCAGCTCCGATTGGCATAACCGCGGCAGTTTTGGTCCACTTGATTTCGAGACCACTAACGACTTTTGGCCAGGTGAATATCAAGAAAACTATGTCTGGGTTTACAATACTCCTGATGCAAATCCTGCTCAGGGAATTGTCGACGGGCTGCGTAGCGGTAACTCCTATACTGTGCAAGGTCAACTGATTGACAGCGATCTGAAATTCGAAGCTTGTTACCGCAACTACTGCGCTACTATGGGGGAAACGCTCGAAGTGCCCTATGGCGCAAAAATTAAGGTAAGGCTAGTGGTGTCAGACCCAGCCGGTCCGAATAATAGTCCATACAAGTTCTATAATCCGTCACTGTTGCAAATTGGCAAGTACGTACCTGTCAATGAGCCACGTCTGGCCCATGTGGATTTGATTCGAGGTAAAGTGAGTGGCCCCATCGCGCCAGCAGATCCAGAGTATTACAACCCGCTGGCACCAGAATCTACTCATATAGCCAAGTCCTGGAGTAACCTTGACAAGCCTAATAAGAAAAATAAAGCCAGAAAGAGTAAGCTAAACTATAGCTTTCGCGCCCACACCGATTCATACGTTCGTGCTAGAGGTTCTAACATACCCGCCGGCACACCGAATGAGCGCGATATTTATGGCAACCCGTTGTCTGATAACCTAAGTGATAATATCCCTTGTAGCGATGCCGATTGTCCTCCACACGCAGGCGGTATTCTTACTGCTGATGTCGAAGCATGGGCGGACATTTGGTTCCATACAAACCCAATATTTATCAAAGTGGTTTATGATGGTTACGCCAAAGCTAAAGACGATAAAGGTGATGGCTAAATGAATGTTAGTCAATAGCCGCTAAGTAATAGCTTAAGCCCTCCAATGACGGTTTTATTGGGGGGCTTTTTTATTAAAACAGGCCCGAACTTCATATCTTTTTTTCACATTAATTCAATACCAAAACACCAAGAGAAAAGAAGATAGCTTCCATAAAGGTTATCATTAAATTAATAAGATACAGCAGTTAAACTTAATAGCACCCAACTTTCCCTAAGCTAATTACCATCACCTCTTCATTTTTCTCCGACACCACCCTTCTTAATAAGGTTGCTGGCAATAAAACTGATCAAGGTCAACAACGCGAAAATTACACTATACTAAGTGATTAGTTAGGTTAAATTAAGGTATCAATTACTTCAGTGAGTAATAACAGACTTGAATACTTAGATGCTTTGCGTGGGTTAGCTGTGCTTGGGGTGATGTTATGCCACTATATACCTCATCTTACCGAAATTTATCACCTCACATTTGATATTTCTGAATACGCTATTAAAGGCCGTTATGGCGTTCATCTCTTCTTTATTATTAGTGGTTATGTCATATACATGACAACCAGTAAACTGGATTCACCCCTGCAATTTGGTATCGCTCGCTTTTCTCGCTTATTTCCGGTTTTCTGGGTGGCCGTTACTTTGTCCTACCTTATCATCCTATTTTTCGGTCACCCGTTGGGAAAGGAAACCCCCAGTTCAATGACTTATCTAGCTAATCTCACAATGCTGCATCGTTTCTTGTTGATCCCTTCTGTGGATCCGGTTTACTGGTCACTTACATTTGAATTAATGTTTTATTTTTACATCGGTATATGCATGGCGTTTAAACTGCATCATCGTATTCAAATCGTGGTTTACTGCTGGTTATTATTCTCAATCGCCCTGACAAGCTGGACACTATATCAAGACATTGCCATGGCTGAACGGTGGAAGGGGTTATTTATTTTAGAATTCAATAGTTTCTTCCTGACTGGTATCGCGTTTTACCAACACCATCAACATAATAACTACAAAATGTTGATTTCAACCCTGGTTCTTTCTCTCCTCCAGCAATACCTCATTGCAGATCTGGAACTGGTTGTTGTATACGTTATCGCGATATCGCTGTTTTTCTTATTTTCACACTACCAAATTACCGGCCGACAATTGTTGTCAAAGCTTGGCAAGGTGTCTTACTCACTCTATTTAGTGCACGCCATTCCAGGTCATTCTGTCATTGTGTTTTTGCATCAAGCCGGCATACCGGCAGTACTCAATCTTATGTTCACGTCGACCTTAGCAATACTATTCGCTACTGGACTGTGGTGCATGATAGAAGTACCAGGCCAGAATAGATTACGCCACATGTTAACAACTGTTTTTAATGCATCGAACAAGCGTTAGACAATAGACGAAATCGAACAAAAACTCATCACACTCTAAGAACGGCACGAACCGAAGTTCTGGCGACACAGCAGCCGTTGTCGCTCGTGTGTTTAAAACCACGTTCTAGTGTTTTATGAAATCAGTGATGGTTATTCGTATAAAATGCTCAAATGAATTAGTTTTCAATACTTAGTGATTAGTTCCTATAACTTTAGTTATAGGCTGAGTTATAGCGTTATATACTAGTTGCTGTTCGCAGTCTTCATCAGCCTTTCATTAACCTTTAAACAAAGTACCTAAAATAGCTTTAACTGGCTTCAATGCACCCAACTGAGCTCCCAAAGAAAGTAATTGATAATAGCATTATTGACCACCACTATTTACATGCCTATTGCCATTGAGCCTCTTTCTCGTGCTAGAATACTTGACCATTTTGCGAGATGGCTTCAAGTGTGTCCATTGTTTAACTGCAACAACGTTTTAACTGTAGCAACTGTTTTAACTGCAACAACAACGATCATTAACAATCGCACTAACTTGTCAGTCATTAAATCTTACTTAGCTAAAACACGAATTCAGTCTTAATGTAATTAGAGGTAGCCATGCTTAAAAATCGTCTCTCATCAAATCTATGTTTATTGAAGGTATCTGTAGCCGCTATGGTACTAAGTGGGGTTATCTCTTGCAGCGGTAGTAGCAGTAGCAGCAGTGATGAAACCCCTTCCGCCCCCACCAGTTTTAATATGAATGGTACGGCAGTCAAAGGTTTAATCAAAAACGCCCATGTTAGCGCTTATGGCGTATCTGCGGCTGGCCAAAAAGAATCGACAGCGCTCGCCAGTGGTATGACGTCGAGTGAAGACGGTTCTTTTTCTCTGGCAGTCAGTGACTATAATGGTCCCGTTATTATTGAAGTTACCTCTCTCAGCGATCAAGAAGATGGCTTTCCCAGTTTGATGGTCTGCGACGTTGAAGGCGGTTGTGGCAATACGCCCTTTGGCGACGACTATGCATTGCCAGCAGGTTTCACGTTAAGCGCTGTGGTCGGTGCAGTTGCGTCATCCACGGTGACCGCCAATGTTACGGCGTTAACTGATTTAGCCGCTTCCTACGCTGCAACACTGCCCGGTGGTATTACGGAAGATTCCGCTTTGGCCGCTAATTCGCAAACGGCATCGATCTTCGGTATTACCGGCGATATTTTAGCGCTCGACGTGGTTAACCTAGCAGATAGTGCCGCCTTATCAGGTGCCGATACCGAAGCACTACAAAATGCCATCGTCTCTGCCGCACTACTTGGCGCAGGCATCGCTGGTGGCGCGACACCTGAAAATGCCATTACATCCATTGTTGACGATTATGTCAGTAACCAAGGCCAGTTCGTCATTAACGACGGTACTGCGGATGGTATCAGTTTTCTAGAAGTAATGGACGAAGCCGTTGCATTGATTGATAGCATCAACAGCACTGAACTCGCCGCCTTAGAAACAGAGTTTATGAATTTATTCGCTTCGGCTGAAGATACCACGGAAGGCGTACTGACTGACGCTCAGCCTGACCCTACTGCTACATCTGACAATTTATTAAAAGTTAAAGCATTTGTTGATGATTTAAGAGACTTGGCAACCTTGGGTAATTCTGATGCTGATACCCCAGCGAGCTTTGTCAATATTGAAACAGAGGGCACCTCTTTCGTTGAACAGGTGGAGGTCGTTAATAGTTTTGCGGAAGGCGTACTCGATGTCTTAGGCGAAGGTCTAGAGCAAGCTGCATCAGCTATTGCTGAAGCAGTGTCTGAATACGAAGATCAGGCCAACCCAACCTCTTTAACGACTTTTACAGCAAGTAATGGTATTACCGTTGGCATTGCTGGTAGTGGGCCTTATGATGCAACATTTACCGTAGATGAGGATATTAGTATTGAAGGAGTTGACGTCCCACTTCCTATAAACTTGGTTGCTAACTTTGACGGCGATAGCAATGCCGTTGTCAGTAACGAAGATGGCGGCTCCATTGATTTACAGCTATCAATTACCGGCTCTGCAACCAATGAATTTGGCGATGAACTCGAAATCAGATCCGGTAGCCAACTTGTAATAGACTTGACATCAGAGACACTGGTGGAAAACGGAAGTGATTTCACCGCGACTTTTAGCCGACTGACTGGAGGCATTAGCTTGGATTTAAACGTTTTATTTTCTATCGCAGCTTTCGAAGGCGAGTCTGAAGAAGAGTCCAATGATGCAGTTAGCTTTGACGGGGATTTATCCATCAGCCTCAGCGGTTACAATTCAACATTCCTCGAAGAAGCTACCGCAACTAATGGCTTTAGCGACGACCAACTGACAACCCAAGAAGGCTCTACCTATGATGAAATTACTTTAAGCATGATGGGTACTATTTCCAATGAAGAAAATGATAGTTTTACTATTAATATTACAGGAAACGAAGACTCAACAGGCCTTGACCATGATGCTGAACAGTCTGCTAGCAACTTTAGCCAGTTCGACTTCAGTATTTCATTAGAGGCAGCATTAGCAGGTATTGACAATAATACAAGAATTACTCTATCAGCTGACCGTAGCGAATTCGAGCAAGCAACCGGCCGTGTAGAATTAGCCTTTAACGGTAAAAGCATGGTGATTTCCTCTGCTGCCGAGTTTACTGCATCTTCAATCGACGACGTCGACATTGAGGGTTCCGATACAGTAACGGTAACCAACCAACAAGGCGTGATCATGACGTTGGTAGAATCAGATGATGCGCTCTCCGGCACGATTAAAGTAGATGGCTCTGACGAGACCTTTGCCACTATCAGCGAAATAAGCGGCGGACATATTGTCAGATTTAGTGACGGCAATACCGTATCATTTGAGTAACCTATTAACCGAAAGCAAATACATTGTAAGAAAGGGCGGCTATGTCGCCCTTTCTCATTGGTAGAGACAATTAATTTGTATCGTGAGTCTCCATTCAAGTTATTCTCTTTAATATTGTTATCGCTGGTTTCGCTAAAACTAGCTGCTCAACCAATCACATTTTATCTGTCAGTCGACAGCAAGCAATACGCCGAGCCGGCGCCCATCCACGTGTTGAGAAATGAATTTAAAAAATCATTCCATCCTGGCAGTCGTGCCTTTAGCTACAATGCGCTAGAGCTTGGTGTTCATTCTGGTCCATGGCAAATTGGTTTGATTAGCCGCTACGACTATCTCGCAGAATTTAGTCCGGACACAGCTGAACTCATCCATCTAAGCGAAATCAACGGACCTGTGGAGAAAAATCGCGAATACAACATATTCCTGCGGGTAAATCATATAAAAGCTAATGGCATCAAGCTGGCCTATCAATTTAAACCATTCTATTCATTGCAATCAAAGCTGTCCCTGTCTGTACTCGAAGCTAAAGAGCTAACATTAGGTACTGTGTACGGTTCAGTAAGTGCTTTTAATGACGATAGTGTACAGGGCGCAATTGATGTTGATTATGTTTATACAGAAGACAAACTATTGAAACGACCGGTATCGCCGCCCAAAGGCTATGGCTATGCCGTTGATCTAGCAATAAGCTGGCACCCCAACCAACAACACCTGCGTCAGTTTTACGCCGAGTTGTCAATTAAAGATCTTTACAGCAGGATTTGGTGGAACGATACACCCCACTCTGACCTGCGACTAGAACCCATCGAACCTAGGCTAGATGAAAATGGCTTTATTATCACAACACCCACTTTAACCGGCATTGAAGACGAGCGTAATATCATTCAGACATTGCCTACAAAAACACAGTTAACTTTAGGTTATACATTCGATAACGGCCTAATGACCTATATTGAGACATTCCACACCAATGTGAAATCCTTATCTGCCACAGGAATAGGCTACTCCCCTCAGCCGAAACATTACTTAACTTGGTCATACAACTGGCGCCATCATATTCACACCATTGGCTATACCGCAGAGCGGTACAAATTATCGGTTTTTAGCGATGAGTTGCGCCTACGACGAGCCCAAGTGGCAGGGCTAACGGTTGAGTATCGCTGGTAACGCCAATAGTTGACAGGC
>JANQMK010000322.1 GCA_028280085.1 Pseudomonadales bacterium | reverse complement strand
AGCCTGATTCCCTTGGTTTGAGTGATGTTTCGCAACTCCATTTTAACCAATGAATCAGGCTTTTCTTTTTAACTGTCTCTAACTATGGGACAGCAGTGGGCTAGCCTTGCTTTCTAACAAACACATTAAAAATCGCCCACAAAAAATGTGGGCTGGACTCGCTACCGCTCGCCTTTTATGTGAGCGTTGAAATTGTAGAAAACCTCGAAAAAATAGGTTATTTTTAATAAAATAAGGCATTCACTATAGAGATAAAAGCACGCCGAACTTCAAACCAGATTGATAGTAGAGTTGACCTCCAAGTTTTCAATGAAAAGAATTACTCCCGGCATAGCCGGGAGCTTATTGGGTTACGCCCTCAAAGGGCTCTATTTGCGCCCAAGGCGCTACATTCCGAGAGCCAGTTGGTCTCAATGTACATCTTCTTGCTCCTGGTTTCGGATATACTCCCTCACCATCTCTTCATCCAGCCCAATAGTTGAAACAAAATATCCCCTAGCCCAGAAATGCTCTCCTGAAAAATTTCTTTGTTTTCCTTTGAAACGCCGAGCTATGGCTATCGCACTTTTTCCTTTCATGTATCCCACGACATTCGACACTGAATACTTAGGCGGAATACTAATACACATATGAACATGATCTGGCATCAGATGCCCTTCTACGATCTTACATTCTCGCCTTCCTGCCAACTCATGGAAGACATCACCCAATATCCTCCGTAAGTCACCATAGATTAGCTTCCGTCTGCGCTTAGGAATAAAAACCACATGATACTTACAATCCCAGCGAGTACGCGTCAAACTCTTATAGTCTCTCATAGGTAACCTCTATTTCTTAGTCGAAACAGTAGGTTAAACGACTGTGGCATCGGTCAAACCTATTCGAGTCCCCCCGGCATAGCCCTGTCTATTACCCACAAGTATTACCATTGAATAAAAGAAAGTCCTCAGCAATATCATGTAATCGTTGCCATCCTCGCCAGATGGCAACGATTCCCGGCTCTCCATCATTTTTTCGACCTAAAAACCCACCTAATTGAGCCATCCATCTAATGGCTTGGCGAACGCTAGGTTCTTCTGTGGGCAAATTGTTTGTTCGATTGATTTTGATATAAAGTGCTTTCCACTCATAACCATCAAATATTATGCTGCAAGGCTGATCCGGAGCTTCTCGACTCATATACGTCATCCAATGGAGCCTCCATGCAACTATACTCATCATGGCAATATAACGCATCAAGCGTGAAGCATCTTCTAAGCGACAATCTTCAATTTTGCAGCCTGATTTAAGAACCTTATGATAAACTTCTATTTGCCACCTTGTGCTATACCACTGTATTTTTTCTAAGATATCTTCCAGAATGACGCAAGGTATATTCGTCAACAGCATCCATTCGAGTGCCTTTGAGCCTTTGGGAGGTCTCGGTTCCTTTAACCATACGGCGTAGAGCGCTATTTTTCCAATCAACCGCCCCCCCCTTTCTCTGCGGACACTTAAGTGGGATTCGCCCTGATCTAAGGCTAACGGATGCGGTGCGTGTTGCTCCATGATGGGTGGGAATGTCAATACGCATTGTTCCTAACACCGCTTGCTTTCTCATGAACCCCCAAAGATATTTTTTAACACATGTCCTGCCTTGATCTAGACGGCGATCCCAAGAAGCTCGAATCACAAATTCTGAATGACTTTCTTCACCAAAATGAAATAATTCATAGATATCTGATTCTCTATCACCCACAGTGATAAGCCGTGTCTCCCCAGTATTCACTTGATTAACGGTTTGCATGGCTTTTAACCAGCGGTAGGACTCTTTCTGCTCAATGGGTAATTTTTTATTCGATGTTTCTTTGCTTTTTCGTTTACGAGCATAAACCTGCTGATCAATGAACCCCAGTGAGAGTCCATCGGGCGTTATGGCTAACGTATTATGCATGACTCATCCCTGATGCCCTTTATCCGTATTGCTACCTATGCTGCCCAAACCCGTTTTGGCTTTATGTTTATCGTAGTTGAGAAATGTCGTATCTTGAACAGCCAACACGATACTTTTCTCTTTTATTCTCTCAAGAGTGCACGGTTGGTGCGGCAGTAATATTTTATCAACCGTCACTTTTTCATTGTCAAACAAACGATATGCGGCTTTTGTATCTGACCAGCTTTGGCAAGCTTGATTGATGGGTGACATGGGCTGCTGAGCAAGCTTTTCAAAGGTTGAGCTGAAACGCTCATTCAGCCTTTTGTCACCTAAATCAATAGAATTAAACTCCAATCGTTCCCAGTTATCTGATTCGCTTACCATATGCCCATCCTGATTTTAAAATGGATGGGAATAATCTCACATTTTCTTCATACTTATAAAAAATGTGGGTAATAGACAGGGCATAGCCGGGGGTTTACCTAATGATTAATTAGGCCATTATTTTTACAGCCACGGCTTGTATGATACTCAAAGCCTCTTGGAAAACAAGATCGAATTAATAACCAATGGATTTTACGAGATAGAGAAGCCCACAGAATTTAGACGATAATTTAATAAAGTCTGACAGAGGATTTCCACACGATATAATCCGGTTTCTGTTGGCAGCCTTATCGTTATAAGGAATTAGCATCAAATGAAAAGATCGACTGTGATTTTAGAAGAATATGATTTATCGTGGCCATTGAAATTCGAAGAAGAAAAAAGTTATTTAATGGCTACAATTGGACAATGGAATTATGGTGGTGTGGAGCATATTGGCAGTACATCTGTACCAGGCATGGTGGCTAAACCCGTAATTGACGTGATGTTTGGTGTTAAGTTTCTTGATGAGTCGAGGCCTGCCATTGATGTATTGGTAGAATATGGCTATGAATACTGGCCCTATAAGGCCGACGTTATGCACTGGTTTTGCAAACCATCAGATGCTTTCCGGACTCATCACCTCCATTTAGTGCCATACGAAAGCCCATTATGGCAAGAGCGCATAAAATTTCGTGAGCTTTTACGTGCAGATAAAACAGTTGCAACCCAATACGCGAATTTAAAACGGGAATTGGCAACTTTATATAGAGAAGATCGGGAAGTCTATACAGACAAGAAATGGCCTTTCATCCAGCAGGTATTGCAGGATGCCTAGAAGCTGTTTCATAAATTAGAACGTTACATTTTTTAAGAAATCGTTTGTGGAAATGAGCAAGCCGACATTTGAAGGATTGGTAGATCTAAATCACATACAATTGTTTGTGCGCCAATTTGGTCAATCAGGCCCCGATATTATCGTAATCCATGGAGGGCCTGACTGGGATCACAGCTACTTATTGCCAATAACGCAATATCTGGAAAAAATATCGAAGCTAACATTTTTTGATATTCGCGGCTGTGGACGTTCTGATTGCCCCGAATTAATAGCCGACTTAACAAAAGATGCTATTGTTGAAGACATCGCATCTTTAATGAAAAACTTGAACATATCTCAAGCGATTATCCTTGGGCTTTCATTTGGTGGTCGAGTTGCAATAAAATTTTCTGGCAAGTACCCATATTTTGTTCAAAGTCTTATTGATGCCGGTGTTACGCTTTTATTATTGCAGGATTATTTATTCCTTACATGAACGAGTATCAAATTAAACCAGAAGAAAACGTTCTTTGCCGATTATTTGGTGAAAGTTACTATGAATATAAATCGAGGGTGCGGCGGTGGCTGTAAGCATGACACTTCATCCCGTTCTCTTCGACTACCATGGTTAAATAACAAAAGGAAGTAACATGAATCTAGGTTTGGTTTTTTATTCTCAAAATATAGCAAAACTTTCTTCTTTTTACGTGGCTGCTCTAGGCTTCACACGAGAAGATTCAGATGAAACTTATATCCGGTTGGTTTTAGGAGAAACAGAACTGGTTATCCATAAAGCTTCGGAAAAATGCGTGGCCAGATTGGATGAGTCCAGAGAACATATTCCAATTAAACCAGTTTTCTTTATCAATGAGAATTTGGATGATATAAGAGAAGCCGTCATATCAAATGGCGGTTTTTTTAAACCTTCTCCAGCGGAATGGCAATTCAATGGCACCGTCGTGTGTGATGGTAACGATGTAGAAGGAAATATTTTTCAAGTACGTTGTAAAAATACCGACTAAGCAGCATCACAAAAATCAAATTATGGGCTGAAGTATCGCAATCTATTAACCGATAGGCCCATTATCTATTGCTTTTGTACCTTAATAATATGTGCCAAGGTTTGGATATTTTTTTCTAAACCGTGATTTTTTGGATAGTCGTGATAGGCTGTGCGCAATAATTCAAGAGCGGCGGGATAGTCTCGACGGTCAATAAATAATTGTGCTTGTCCAAGTAACGCTTGTTCACGCACGGAGTCGATGGCCTGAGCGCGGGTGTACAAGAGTTCTGCTTGAGTATAGCTTTTTTTTGCGATAAATATTTCGGCTGCGGCAATCAAAGCTTCGCCATTACTGGGATCTGCAGTCATGGCAGCTTTATAGGCTGTGCTTGCTTTATTGAGTTGATCTTTAGCGAGTGCCAATTTACCGCGATAAAGATGATATTGACTCAATGGCTCCGCCGACATGGTTGTTAGTTGTGGTTGTATTTTATCGAGTAAGCGGGCAATGTGTTGCCATTGTTGTTCACGTTCCAGCCAAGCCAGTGCACCATCGATATGATGGGTGTTCCACGTCTCTGTTGTTATAGCGTTTTCCAGTAGTTGAGTGGCACGCTGATAGTTGCCTTTTTGCATATGTAGTTGCGCGGCAACTCGATGATTTTCCGCATTGGTATCGCCCAGACGGATAGCGGCTTCAATGCTACTGAGAGCGGTGTTGTGGTCATTGGTTTCCAGAGCTATATTGGCTCGTCGTAGCCATAGAGAGGCTTTCGAGGGCGCATCTAAGAGCATGTCTTCAACCAGACTCTGTGCACTTCTAAATTGTTTGCTTAACAGCAGGGCCGACAATAGACCATCTCTGTAGTATCGGTTGGTGGGTGTCAACATCAAAGCTTGCTGGTAGGCGGCACTGGCGGCCCAGGCATTGTGTTTGCGCAGGTGAAGATAGCCGAGTTGGCCGTATAGTTCCGCATCCCCGCCGCCGAGACTAACCGCCTTGCTGATGGATGCTTGTGCTTTTCCCCATTGTTCGGTTGCCAAGTGAAGCATGGCGGCCGCTTGGTGGCCTCTGACAAAATCGGGCAGCTCTGCTAATGCGGTGTCGAGATCTTGTTGGGCTAGGGCAAAGTCTTTTTGTTGTGTGGCCAGTTGCGCGCGCACAATACGCAGGGCGGGACTCATAGGTTTAGCTGAAAATTTTCGCTCGCGGGCGTTGAGCAGAGCCAAGGCCTGTTGATAATCACCGGCTTCCAGTAACGGTTTAAGGTTTTGTATAACCTCAAATTCATGAGGTAAGAATTGGCTTTCTCGCCGCAGCAAAGGAGCACTGCTAGTGGACAAGACTAGTTGTGCCGGTGGTATTTGCAGAGTGAGTTGGTCCGTTTGTGCAAGGGTTTTATGGCTGTAAAAGGCGCAATAAAAAACGAACCCAAGGGCGATAATATTGAAACAGTAGTTGATCATTAAGACAGACTTTATGTATCGCTAAATTCCAGAGGCCAACGGAAACTCGCCCGTACGGGTAGACCGTCTTTTTGGGGGGTGGTGAAACGGGCTTGCTTAACCACATGGGCAATAATTGCGTTCATTTCTTTATGGGGACAGTGCAAGATGTTTTTTAATATCACTTGCCCGTCAGTATCGATAACCACTTCAACTTTAGCTTGCACACTATGAATGCCTCGCTGACTAAGCGTACTAGGATAGTGAATATCGAGTTTGGAAAGCAGTCTGGGACGCTCATCGAGGTCGTTCAGTGAAAATACCTCATCCCAAGAGAGTTCCAGGCTGTTGTGCAATAAACTCGCCTCGCTCATGGACAGTGGTGGTGGTGCGATCTCGGCAATATCCATGTTATCGCTCAGATGTAGCTTGCCCAATTCGATGGTGGCGCCTGTGCCACTGTGATTCAGAGATATTTTCGGCGAGTGTTGCTGTGGCTTTGTTATCTGCTTGGGAGGTGGCGGTGGTGGCGGCAATACGGCGAGTTTAACTTCGCGTATGCTTATTTTATCCGCCGTTGGTTGGCTGCTGTTTTGCACAATGATTACGATGGTGAGCAGTGATGTGATAAGCACACTGCTGGCGACCACCGACAACCAGCGGGATCTATGTTCAGAAAAAATAATCGCGGACATAACTCATTCCCCCGTGGCAATGTTAACCTCGGTCGCTCCCGCCAACTTAGCCTGATCGATGACTTTAATCAGTAAGTCGGTGACAACTCGCTTATCGGCTTGAATCACGACGGGTTTTTGTCGTTCTCGAATCAGTTGGCTGACCGTTGCGCGCACGCCGGCAACGCCAATATTGGTGTTGTCATACATAATCTCGCCGCTGTTAGTAATGGCGATCATAATGGCAACGCTTTCTAACTGTTGTTGCGAAAGCGCTTGTGGTTTATCCACATCAACGCCGGTTTCCTTTACAAATACCGTGGTGACAATAAAGAAAATTAGTAAGATAAACACCACGTCGAGCAAAGGCGATAAATCGATTTTTTGCGTGTCCCTCTGTTGTAATCTTTGCTCTAAACTGGTGCGCATTGGCGCAGCTCCCAAGCTTGCATATGTGCTTTTAACCAGGTGAGCATCAGCCAGCCGGGGATGGCCATCACTAAGCCAATTTCCGTGGTAAACAGGGCATCGGCGATACCTCCACTCATTAATTCTTGCTGGCTTACAGAGCTTATAGACAGTAGGTCGAAGGTGCTCAATAAGCCCGATATGGTGCCGAGCAAACCCAGCAGTGGTAATACCCCCACCGCCGTTTGCAAGCTGTCTATCCAGGAGTGACTGCGCTCGAACCAAGCGTCATTTTTTTCTGTCGCTAAGATAAGTTCTAGCATCAAGCTATAACACGGTAAGGCAAAGGCTACGATAATCCATACAATTTCGTTGTTCACCATAGAAGAGAGTATATTCATAGTTAGGGCCTGTTAACACGGTTTAGGGCCAACCCGAAGGGCCGGGACGATTTTTCTCTCTGACTGCGTTGTCAGTCGTTCATTTAGAGTCACTAAACTTCTCTCCCTCCGCCTTGCCAGAGGAAAAAATCGTCTCCGGCAGTGGCTGTTCAAACCGTGTTAACAGGCCCTCGTTACCCAAGTTAAGTTGGCCAAGTTTTACAGCGGTTGTTTCCAATTGCTCGTTGTGATTGCGAATATGGCGGGAGATTAAGGCGTGTAGAATCAGCGCGGGAATGGCTACCACTAACCCCAACTCGGTGGTGACCAGAGCTTCGGAAATACCGCCGGAGACGGCTGACGGATCACCCGCGCCAAAGATGGTCATCAATTTAAACGTTTCTATCATGCCTGAAACCGTACCGAGTAATCCCAACAGAGGAGAGACTGCTGCGGTAATGGCAATAGCCCCTAGAAATTTTTCCAGCTGGTAGCGATTTTCCAGTAGACAGGCAAATAGCCGTTCATCGCGCTGTTGAGAAATAGGTGTATCGGCCACAATGGCGACTAAGTCGGCCTGTGCGCCTTGTAAGTTTTGCCGCAATTGTTGTAATCCTGATTGAGCATCGCCGGTATTTTTAGTGACGGAGTCAATTCGCTCTGCGAGCATGGGTTCTTGTCGGGGCAGCCGCCACAGTTGCAGAACTTTAATCGCGGCGATGGCAAGAGCCAACAAGGCAAAGCCTAAAATAGGTAGTACCCAAACACCGCCTTTCTGGATATGTGTGAGCAAGGATTCTTCTTGGCTCGCCACCTTCAGGGCTCGATCTAGGCTGGGATCAAAATAGGCGTGACCGATGTTGTTTTCATAGAGTGAGCTGAGCTGGTTTAAGGTTTCACCTTGAAAAGTTTTTGCCACTTTATATAAACCGTCATCCGCGACGGCCAATCCGCCATGTTGTTGCCGAGTTTGCCAAAACCAGGCAACCGGTCCGATATTAATCACCTGGGCGGCTTGCACCAGGCCCTGCGGCGATACGATTTTAGCTTCCTGCCAGGTGGGGTTTAAGCGCGACACTTGCCTGGCGAGGCTTTGTTTAATGAGGGCCAAGCCGCTACTCATATCTTCC
>JANQMK010000280.1 GCA_028280085.1 Pseudomonadales bacterium | reverse complement strand
GGGCGTAAGCCGATAGGTTATTTTATTTGGCTAGTGGGCTTTTTTTGGGCGGTAGAGATTATTCAGTCTGAAGCGCCCAACAAAATTTTTGAAGTTGCTGGCTTGGTGCGCGAGATTCTTATCATTATTATCATCACAATGTTTCTTGTTAAATTTATTAGTCTGGTACAAAACCATCTCGTTTCTGAAAAATATCGCACTGAGCCAGTCGATGAAACGACGGCGTCAGCCATTGGTAAGCTACTGCGCATTGCGGTTCTGATTACGTCATCTTTGGTTATTTTGCAGAGCTTGGGCTATAGCATATCGGGTGTACTAGCTTTTGGTGGAGTTGGAGGCATAGCGGTTGGTTTTGCTGCTAAAGATCTGCTGTCTAATTTTTTTGGTGGCTTGATGATTTATTTGGACCGTCCTTTCGCTGTAGGGGATTGGATAAGATCAGCTGACAGGGAAATAGAAGGCACAGTTGAAGATATTGGTTGGCGAACTACTCGGATTCGTACTTTTGACCAGAGACCACTTTATGTGCCCAATTCGACTTTTGCTTCAATTGGTGTAGAGAATCCATCGCGCATGCGCAACCGGCGAATTTATGAAACTATCGGTGTCCGTTACGACGATATTGATAAGATGTCTGATATTGTCACTAACGTTAAGTCTATGTTAACAAATCATCCAGAAATTGATTTAGATAGGACGTTGATTGTGAACTTTAATAGTTTTGCTCCCTCTTCATGTGATTTTTTTGTCTATACCTTTACCAAAACGACTGATTGGATTAAATTCCATGAAATTAAGCAAGACGTATTGTTAAAGATTTATGATATTGTTGCGGAACAAGGAGCTGAAATAGCTTTTCCAACTTCAACACTGCATTTAAAGGGCTTAGTAGAGGAGCCTACAGACAGTATGACAGTATGACAGTGTATAGTATGGCAATATAAGGGAACCCTGAATAGTTTTAGAGGAAATCTTAGTTGTTGACAGTGTTAGCGTTGCCAGTTGGTTTTCGCCCATGATTGGTTAGTCTGATTGATGAGTATGATTAATGGATATGATTGAAGAAATTAGACAAGTGTCAACCAACGCTGAGTGTTTATTCGATGCGGCCAGCGTTGAGCAAGCTATTGATGAAGTGGCAAGACGTATGACTGATGATTTATCAGCGACCGTACCCGTCTTTATGGCAATCATGAATGGTGGGATGGTGCCACTGGGCAAGTTGATTACCCGTCTCGATTTTCCTTTACAAGTGGATTTTTGCCATGCAACTCGATATCGTAATCAAGTATCAGGCTCAACTATGTTGTGGAAAGTAGAACCCCATTGTTGTTTGAAAGATAGAACAGTGGTGGTGGTGGATGATATTTTGGATGAAGGCTATACGCTTTCCGAGGTTGTCAATTATTGTTATCAGCATGGTGCCGCGGAAGTGAGAAGTTTTGCATTAGTCGAAAAACAGCATACGAGAAAAGCCTCGGCAAACTTTACGGCGGAGTATGTCGGTGTTCGGACCGAAGATTTTTATCTTTTTGGCTATGGTATGGATTACAAAGGTTACCTAAGAAATGCCGCTGGTATCTTTGCTGTCAGTGATGCTGATTTAGTGGCTTTTAATTCGTGAAGTTATTTCATCTATAAGATGATGACGGTGTCAAATAGAGATGCGATGGGTTGCGGTAAATTTTATAGTAAACGATGTCTATTCAACAATAACAAGTAATGGAATATAAGATGGCTTCTTCTCCTATAGCTATCATTGGTGGTAGTGGGCTTGCAGCATTAAATGATATAACAGCGGTGGAAAGTAGGGTCGTTGACACGCCTTACGGGCCTCCATCAGCTGCACTAAAAATAGGTCAAATTTACGATCGCCCTGTGGTATTTTTAACACGACATGGCAGTCCACATACTATTGCGCCCCATCGTGTAAACTATCGCGCAAATATATGGGCATTGCATGCCATGGGTGTCAAACAAGTTATAGCGGTAAATGCAGTCGGGGGCATTACCTCGGCTTATGGGCCCGAAGTTATTTGTACTCCAGATCAAATTATTGATTACACCTATGGCCGGGAGCATTCTTTTTTAGATGGTGATGTCATGCCGTTGGATCATGTCGATTTTTCTCGTCCTTACTGCGATCTTATCCGCGAGGCACTTATCCACGCAGGTAAGGAATTGAAAGTTGATATTGAGCCGTCGGCGACTTACGGTTGCACCCAGGGTCCGCGACTAGAGACAGCTGCTGAAATCGAACGATTGCGCCGTGATGGTTGTGATATTGTAGGGATGACCGCGATGCCTGAAGCAGCATTGGCAAGAGAGTTGAAGTTAGCGTATGGCAGTTTATCTCTTGTGGTGAATTGGGCAGCAGGGTGTACGGATAATGTTATTACTATGGCGGGAATAGAAGAGGTACTCAGTAGTGGTATGCAACGGATTGAAAGGCTGCTAAAGCTTGCCGTCTCCAAATTGTCGTCTTGAATGTTGTATTGCTGTGAGAGTTTACTTTGCTGTCGCAGTCAGAAACCGGTTAGTTGCTTCAGTCTATCTGCATTAAATAAAACTTGGCAATATTTCGTTGCCCGGTGTTTACATAAAACGGCAAACTGTTTTAAATGCAAGCAAATTTGTGAGATAAACCTGTTTCAACCGGAACTTTTTTCGCTAAAGTTTATTTTTTGCCGTTTTATTCACTGGTAGAGCGGGGAATCTTGGTTTAAACTCCCCACCGACAAAGGAATGTATACCTTATTAAAACATAAAAGAGGGAACAGAGATGTCGTCTAGAGAAATAGGTACCGTGAAATGGTTTAATGACGCAAAGGGATTTGGCTTCATTAAACGTGGCGATGGTAATGATGTATTTGTACATTATCGAGCAATTCGTGGCGAAGGGTTTCGTACCTTAGAAGAAGGTCAAAGCGTTGAGTTTGATCTTCAAGAGGGACAAAAAGGTTTACAAGCAGATGATGTGGTTGCTGTACCCACACCTTAAACCTTTGGCTGCTTTAGTTTTTGGCAAATTCAGGATTTATAGTCAACGATTTATCGCTATCAACGTTGTTAAAGGTTGTTAAAAGCATTAGTTTCTAACTAAGCTGCTAGTAAAGTTGTTGGATATCTGAGCATTATTTGCCTTTCCGCTATTTATCCCATCTTATTAAGAGAGCAGGGCTGTTTTGCTGGCTCTGTTCTTGCGTCTTTTGGTCACATGTTGGCAACTTTTTCCTCATCCTCATTGGTACTGAGAAGCTCATAGGGCGTGATTTGGATTAAAACGCCCATTAATGGGTGATCAATGTAGTGAAGTTCATTGCTGCGCATACGACGTTTTTGGTTTAATCGCACAGTGCGTTTGATAATGTGGCTGCTATTGTGCAATAAGGTTTGTTCGCGTTCGATTAACTGAAAATTTTTCCACAGCTCTAAAGGGATTAAACTTGGTGTTGCCGACAATTTAGTTTGGTTGTTGCTGATAATGGGCGGTGCTGGTGTATAAGGCCAGGCTTCTTGTTCTTGGCCGGTGTTTGCTTCGAATTGAGTTAACCATAGGTCCGTTTCTAAGTGAAGATAGCGCGATACTGTCAGCCTAATATAGCCTTGTAACTCATGTTGTTGGTTAACTTGATCGCCGCCTAGGACAAGTATCGCTGGATCACTTGCATCTCCATATAGTGGTTGTCGCCAGGCTTTATGGAACAATGGCCTAAATGAGCCAGAGCGTCGCATAGTATTTATCATTTTACGTAAAGCAAGATCTTGTTTTGCCAAAATGGTAAAGGGCTGTTCTAAAGGTATATCATCTTCGATGGTATCAGCATCTTTTTGCAACAGGGGGTAGAGTCTTTCATAGTGCGATAATAAATCGGCTACGGTAAGTTTATCTTCTGCTTTAGCTGAAGGATCTAATAGCTTTATCATATTGTTTGGGTAGGATAACTCATAATCTTGTCGCCAATACTCGGAGAGCTCCGCTTTTTCTGAGCTCTGACTGAAGACAATAATCTCAACTTGATACCAATTAGCATTCGGTTCTTCTTCGCTATCGGCGATCGCTTCTGTTGCTCTTGCGGCGGTGGCATTTGGCAGCAGAACGATGAGCAGTAGAATGATACCGTTAAGATACATCATGACGATATTAAGTAATTGCATACTACACCTCATGCTTTGTCTTGTTCTAAATAGTTCTCTATGCGAATATCCATTAATTCATGTCACTATAACTAGCTTAGGTTGTCATCACTAGGCACCGTGTCTTGGTGCTGTGTTTTAGTGCTGCGTTTTAGTGCTAGGTCTATACTACTCGGTTTATAGTACTAAGTTCACGATACTGGGTTCATAATGCTGGGTTCATAATACTAGGTTATGCGACTAGGTTGCTAGATGTTAGGCTGCTGGTGCTAAACGTTCGAGTAGTTGACTAACAAATTTTATCCTGATGTCAGAGGTGTCCATTTTTTCTACAAATTTAAAATGAGTTGCCCCGTCCATTTTATACATGTGGGGTTGGGTTTGAACCATTTTTACAATCGTGAGAGGCTCAACCAAGGTATCTGCGCTAAACTCTAAACGCCCGCTGGCAGGGCCGGCTTCTATTTTTTGAATCTTCATTTTTTGTGCAATGAGTTTGATGCTGGTAACGCGGAAAAGGTTTTTAACGGGGTCGGGCAATAGGCCAAAGCGGTCAATCATTTCCACTTGTAATTCCCTCAGCTCCTCGTCATTCTGTGCATTTGAAATTCGCTTATACATAATTAGTCGAGAATGAACGTCTGGCAGGAAGTCTTCTGGAATCAAAGCCGGTATGCGTAAATTAATTTCAGTACTGGGTTGTATAGGGCTTTCTATGTTGGGGGTCTCGCCTTCTTTTATCGCCTCTACGGCGCGCTCGAGCATTTCCATATATAGTGTAAAGCCAATGCTTTGAATTTGTCCGCTCTGCTCATCGCCAAGTAATTCTCCGGCACCACGAATTTCTAAATCATGGGATGCGAGAGTAAAGCCGGAACCAAGATCGGTGGCGGCTTCAATGGCTTCTAGGCGTTTAATGGCATCTTTAGTCATGCTTTTTTTGTTGGGTGTTAACAAGTAAGCGTAAGCCTGGTGGTGAGAGCGGCCTACGCGGCCACGTAATTGATGTAGCTGGGCAAGACCGAATTTGTCGGCACGATCAATAATAATGGTGTTGGCGTTAGGTATGTCAATGCCAGTTTCAATAATGGTTGTACAAACCAGTATATTAAAGCGTTTGTGGTAGAAATCGGACATCACCTGTTCGAGTTCTCGTTCACGCATTTGGCCATGGCCGGTAGTAATTCGGGCTTCTGGCAGCAGCCTGTTTAGTTCTTCTGCCACTCGGGTAATGGTACTGACTTCATTATGCAAGTAGTAAACTTGGCCGCCGCGCAGAATTTCCCGCAAGATGGCTTCTTTCACCAGGCTGTCGTTGTGGGGACGAACAAAGGTCTTAACAGATAGCCTTTTTTCAGGTGGTGTGGCGATGATAGATAAATCTCGCATACCTGACATGGCCATATTGAGCGTGCGGGGTATTGGTGTTGCTGTGAGTGTAAGAATATCTACTTCTGAACGCAATGACTTGAGTGCTTCTTTTTGTCGCACACCAAAACGATGCTCTTCGTCGATAATAAGTAAGCCGAGTTGCTTATATTTAATATTGTGTTGTAACAACTTGTGGGTACCAATTACGATATCAATGTTACCACTGGCCAGGTTTTTTTCTATTTCATTTTGCTCTTTAGTACTGCGAAAGCGTGATATGACATCCACTTTTACCGGCCATTCGGCGAAACGATCTTTGAAAGACTCGTAGTGTTGTTGAGCTAACAGTGT
>JANQMK010000377.1 GCA_028280085.1 Pseudomonadales bacterium | reverse complement strand
TTAACGCGCGACGGTAACTCGCAAGCTCTATCTCCTTGCCATTACAAAAACTGCATGAAGCGACAGGCTTAAAAAGTCTTGGTAGTGCTAATACCTCATTAGCAATTAGGCTGCTAATTATTGTCAACTATTTTTTTAACCTAATAGCTGTCTCACTCGGCGTCAAATCAGGTAATCTAATCAGTTCTAGCCCAAAACTCAACAGCCTTAGTTTATTATCTATATATTTATCAGTTAAGCAAACCAACTCAGCACATTTCAAAAAGACTAGATTTCACCTCAAGCCAACTTTCACAGAAAGCTGTAGCTTGCACAATTTATGCTACACAACCATTTGCCCCCGTCTCACTATGGGCAAATGCGTTGGAGGAAAATATTAGATAGTAGCAAGACCACTGAAGTTTATTTTTTTATTTTAAGTAATAGTAGGCAACAGTATTATAGATAACTAACCTAATGGGCAATATAGCCATTTGTAACATAGTCATAGCAAAAAAGCGATAAATGCTTTTCGTACTGTTGGCAACCCGAATAAGTTAATCCAATAGCCTTAATATTTTTCTGGCCGGCGCAAGCTAGTATCACGATTTTCTCCTATAGACATGATTACGCGCAGTTTTACTGCAAATAATAATATCCTGAGCCAGCTGACCACAGTGTTCAATGGTAAGATTTTTTTCGGGCCTTTCCTTGGCGTTACTCGCTATTGTGCGCTTATCTTTTTTTAGCACGTCAAACATCATTTCAAAACGATCAACAAAATTGAAATTACGTTGTTGAGCATCATGAAAAATGTATTCAAACTTATTATAGGTCATCGTAGTGCCACCTAAGCCCACCTCAATCATTTTGTCCAAATATACTTTGTAGGCTCGCTTGAGATACTGTTTTACTTGAACTCTATCCTCCAATGAGTCGGAATAAACCGGTAAAGCCAGTTTGTTAGTACTTGCCAATACTTTTGGTGCTAGATCAGCGTTAGACCGATTCTGGACAAGCTCGTAAATCAACTGTCCCGCACAAACAATATACCTGCCACCAAATTTACAACGTTCTTGTAATGCTCGATTTGACGATCTACTTAATGACTTAGTATTGGTTAATGGCTTGGTACTAGTTAATGGCTTAGTACTAGTTAATGAATTGGTACCAGCAGGCCGCTGGTTACGGTCATTGGGCTTGGCGGGTGGCTTTAACTTGGCATTTAAGGAATGCTTCGATGTAGATGGGGTTGTAATAGGTCGCTTAGCTTTCTTGTTAACTATTGGTTTTTCGGGCGCCATTTTTTTTGTGGCAGTTGCCGATGGTTTTGCTTGGTTCGATAATCTTCGCTCTGTTTTATCATTGCGTGAAGGTACTGTAACAGCATATTTGGGTATCTCAATGCCTAATTCGCGGGCAGGTCGCTTTAACAATAGTGCTTGAATCTTTCTATCATTACGACGAAAATCATCGAGTGTCGGTAAGCTATTCCTGCCTGCCTTTTCTACAATTTGACAGTAAATGATTTCATAGCGGTCGCCCGGGTGAGGCACGCAGGCCTGCGCAGTCAATGACAATGCACTTCCTAATGCAATGAAACCACTGACAAAGTTGGAAAACAGTCCATTTTTAACCAATATTGCTACTCCGTGCCAGACTTGATAACTACGAACCAACATTAATCGTTCTAATAACGCAATTATAGCTCTAAAGCAGCCTGCAGCAGTAAATACAAGAGAAAGTAACGACTATAAATTACCAGCGGTTCCTTTACTATTGTTACCAGATCGCAGACTAACCACAAGATATCCGTGGTTGAATATTGCCTATTGCACTGTTATAACACACCAGACAATAACGTATTTTTCCTCATAATAATTAGTAACAGGGAACAACAAGCTATTGAAAACTCAACACCTGATGTTAGGCATTGATGTAGGCTCCACCACGGTAAAACTCGTCGCAATAGAGCCAAACTCCAAAGCAATCCTTTGGAGTAAATACCAACGGCATGAAACTAAGCAACCCGAAGTAGTTAAAGAACTTTTACAACAGGTAACCCAACATTTTTCTGCAGTCCCCCAAGACGCAATCCAGATATTTATCACCGGTTCTGGCGCCGGCCCCATCGCGCCACATATCAGGGCAAAGTTTGTCCAAGAGGTGAATGCCGTTACGCTGGCAGTTGAAGCCCTACACCCAGACGTTGGCAGTGTTATCGAACTTGGCGGGCAAGATGCGAAGATCATTATCTTTAAGCAACGGGAAGATAGCGACCATAAGCA
>JANQMK010000240.1 GCA_028280085.1 Pseudomonadales bacterium | reverse complement strand
CCGCTGGTTTGGGCTTTAGCTGTTTCAACTGCTGTTGTGCGGCGCGTTTATTGGCTTCAGCAGCACTCTTCTGCACTACCGTCCGCCCCAAGTCATCAGCCGATCTGGTCACTGGTCCCATAAGGATTCTTTTAGCGGCCTGCCCCTTTGACGCCCAGGCTTGCGACGAGAGTATCACCGCTAACAGCGCGACAGCGGCAAGTAGGCTCGATTGCTTCATGGTTTCAGCTCCTGTAGATCAATGGTCTTGATTCTTGAGTACTTCATGGGTGCCAGCCGACCCAGCTGCGGAAATCAGTAGTTTTGTTAGCAGTCCTTGGGCGGGGAAGGCTGCGAATGTCGCCATTTCCGGCAGAGCCCAAGATGTTATGAGACTCATATTCTCATTGGTTTTAACAGAACGATGGGCGTTCTCCACCATTTTTCTGATCTCCGGATCGTGATAATCGGAAAAATCTGCATGCAGCATGGTATTCACATATTCCGACCTCTTAATGTCGTAGACCCCTGGTGGCAAACGCGTAGGGGTCACCCTAAGCTCTATGGCCGCTTGACGATTTCTACCTTTCTTAAGGTCGCTCTGTGGGAGCTCTCTAATTAAAAATGTATCGATGTAGTCATCTTCATCCCAGGGCAACCCGGTGTCTTCATCGTACATGTTTATCACGATTCTATCGCCGCGCTTAAAGTCAATCACAAAACCTTGATACCAGCGAGGAAAGGTTTGGTTTTTCGCCGTATTCGTGTGCCCAACATAGTAGCCATTGTGTTTCACCGTCAAGTAGGCATCCGGTGCGGAGCCAAAATCATGATGCGACTCGCTAATCGCCCCACTCGGAATATCAACGAGGATTTTCCCCGAGTATTTTTCATCTTTAATCACGCTTCCCGTGCCACTTAGGATCAACTCACGATCAAGCCGATAGTCGCCGTCTTTCTCAACAATAACGCGACGCCCAAGCCCCTCCGCTTGATCAGCAGTATCGATGCGTCCATCGCCTAAAGCGTCTTTAAGCACGAGTACGTCGTTGCCTACCTCAAAGGTAAAGCGCCTTCCAGAGTGTTCATAAATACCAATCAGCTTATCCTGCCGGTAAAAATGCGCCACCTTACAACGCCCGCGCTTATCAAACTCCTGACAGGAAGACCCCGTGACATGAGGTATATTCTGTACCCACTTGCGGGCTTCGTTAAGCATAGCCGCGCGTTTTTTCGCACCGTACTTCAGATCCGTCAGCAAGTTTTTAGCGAGTCGACCATTCTCCCCCTGAGAAATCTTTTGCGCGGCGTTCAGCGAGTCAGAGGCCTTAGACCAATTGCCTTTGCGCAAATACAATTGCCCCTCGACCAGGTCGATCAGAGAATACGCCTCTTCGATATTATCGAGACTACAGAGCGCTCGAGATCGATCCCGCATAGTTTTGGCAGAATCAAATTCATTGAGATACGCCTTATCTATCGCTGCCTCACTGAGCGCCAAGGAAAGTTGACAGGGAATATCCTCGTTGTTTGGCGTCAGTCGAAACGCCGCCTCCAAATTCTGTACTGATTTTTCATAGTTATGATTTTGAAACTCGTCGACCGCCTGATATGAATACGCCTGCGAGAGAGTCAGGTTGCCTCTATCGCTTCTTTGCAGCTTTTCGGCAACAGGTGCAAGTGCCTGTATCGTCTTAGCAGCTAAGTTAGATGCCAACGCCACCTGCCCGAGATCTTGAACTATCGCTAGATATAAGCAACCAACAGATGTTCTGATCTTGCCGCCGAATGTCGTGATAGTATTTGTAAAGTAAGAGCCCAACACATTGGCAACTTGATTCAACCTGCCGACATCAGCTTTCTTATCCCCCAACACGTCTATTAAATGCGCCTGCACGGTGCCCATCCACAGGGACAAAGCCGCGTCACCTCGGTTTTCCACCACCGATAAAAGTTCAAGCGAGCGATCAAAATCCCCTTGTTTCACTGTCTCAAGCAACCAGGGCTGGGTATACAGCGCCAGCTCATCCTTCGAAAACGTTCGAGGTGAAAGCTCATAAGCACGCTTAGCGCTGGCAAACGCCATCTCATGACGATTCGCCTGGTTGGCTTGGTGAGCCACATGCCAATAGGCCGCCACACGCGAAGCTCGTAATTCTCTATAGGGTTTCTCATTCGCTATCAGTAACGCTTTATCATAGTCACCTCGCTCAAGCGCATGACGTATCTGAGAAGCATAAAAGTGAGTAAAGACGTGGTAGTTTGTGCTCTCTGGATACAGCCAAGGTTCGTATAACCCAAACACATTATCGATGAACTCAACTGCATAAAAAGCGGCGTGACTGGTGGGAAGGTTTTTCTCTTCGCCCTTAACATGTACCCATTTCATCAAGCCCCAAGAACCACCTAGACTGACCGCAACAAAAAGCAAAAGACCACTACCAAACGAGGCCAGAATCGTGGAGGATTTTTTAATGACCCTGTACATAAACAGTAAGATTGCGCCACCGAACAAAAGCAAGACCACAACAGGAGGGAAGCCCAAAAGGGCTTTTAAGCTCTCGTCATTGGGCGCTTTACCCACGAATGCTGCAGGCTGACCAGGGATGGGAAGCTGGTCGAGCGTAGGTAAGTCAATGTCACCTAGATCTCGACATTGTGTGGTCGGAGGTAACAGTATGCTGGCAGGCCCGAGATGATGAGCCTGATCAATGTCCTTAAAATAGGACTTGGAGTGAAGCCGCATGTCACCGCTTCTCGTTTTTTCAAGACCAGACGTGTTAACCAAAAAAATAACAGGCCAAACTAGCAGAAGGACAAGAGTGATATTACGAGCAACACCCTCGCCATCAAGAAAACGCGCAAGCTTTTGTAACGCACGAAAGTTATCGATCGGCGTTTTATGCCCGCAAATAGGGCAAGTAGCAACACCCAATTTGCCCTGCGGTACGAGAACTTTTAGCAGCTTGCCACACTTGGCACAATTCTTTTGTTTAACCTTCGCTGTTTTATCCACTGAACCAAACCGTGAACCTGACGAGATATGGCCGAAAATTGTGTATGAGGGATGAATAGAAAAGATTAAGCGGTGTATCATTTGGCTGTCGAATCTGTTTAACAGCTAAACAAAAACCAAGGACATACACTATGGAAAAAGATAACATCGTTGCGTTTACAATACCAGGGGTTCTAGGTGATTGATCTCCACGAAATTCTTAAGGGCGTCCAGGTCAGAGATGATATGCGAGAGACTGCATGATAGGCGGTAAAGTAAACGAAAAATGCGGCTGAATGGGGTGGTTGATACGAAACCGCCTCAACAGCCCTAATCCTAATATTGTGGAGCCTAACAGGTTAGCGTGCGCTTTTTGCCGGCGTGGTCAAAGAACCCGAATAAGCAAACAAGTTTCAGGCTAAATTGAAAAATGCTTGCGCCGTTGCTGTGGTACTTGCTACCAGAGCGTCAACCGTTACATTTCGACATTGCGCAAGTGTTGCAACCACATGACCAAGAAATGCTGGTTCATTGCGGCCACCTCGCGGCTTAGGTTTTATCGTCCGCGGTAAGAGATAAGGAGCGTCGGTTTCCACCATCAGTCGATCGGCTGGAATATAGCGGGCAATACGTCGCAAGTCATCCCCTCGCCTCTCATCGCAAATCCAACCAGTAATACCGATATAGCACCCCATATCAAGGTAACTTTTGAGAGCTTGTTCGGTTCCAGTAAAGCAGTGCACCACCGCGCCAGATAAATGATCAATCTGCTCGCCTAACATGGCAGCAAAGCGTGGGAAAGCATCCCGTTCATGCAGAAAAACCGGTTTATTGAGTTCTGCCGCCAATGTGAGTTGTGCCGAAAAGCACTGTTCCTGCTCAGCGTGGGAAGAAAAATTACGGTTAAAATCTAAACCACATTCCCCTAGTGCCACCACTTCAGTTGTCATAGCGAGCTGACGTAATGTATTGAGGCTATCCAACCCCCAATGTTTAGCGTCATGGGGGTGTACACCCGCGGTACTTTTTAAAAAATCCGGATATTGTGCTGCCAACTGCTGAGCAGCAATGCTCTCGGTTTTAGAGGTACCCGTCACTATGATGTGTTTGATTTGGGCGGCTTTGGCATCAGCCAGCACGCGGTCAATATCTTGATGAAATCGTTTATTGGTGAGATTAGCGCCGATATCTATCAATGATTGTTCTCAACTAGTCGTTATTCATGGTCGTTATTCATGTTAGTGCTATAACCCAATCTAGGGCGCTTCTGAATAATGAGGAAATGCTTTAGAAGTGCTCTAGCTCATATCAAATAAAGTAGACGTGTGGCAGCCCTACGGCAATTAGGTCAATAGCCAGTTCTATTTTTTTGTAGTAGAGTATATTGTTCTCAATTAAGCCAACAGGTATGCACCGTGTTTAAACTACTCTTCACTGTTCTTGTACTTTACGCCCTTCATCGTTATCGCCAGTATTGGTTAAACCGCCAACTACCGCTTGAAATCGTCGCTCCCTTTGAAGGTCGATTGTATCAAGTTGGCGACACCATAGTAGCTAAACGTTGCAGTAAAGGCCAAGCTAATCGTACTATCATTTGTATGCCCGGCTTCCTTGAAGATATGCGGTACTTTACTAAGTTATACGAAAACGCCGAAGTAGAATTAATTCTTATCAACAATGCTAACTATCAGAACCCATTTGCTGCTATTACCCCAGAGCCAGTAGATTGGGGCGTAGATAATCCCTACGAGGTAGGTACCATTGCCCATGACGCTGTGGTCATCTGCGAAGTCATTAAACGTCTGGCTACCACAAAAAATATTTTAATCCACGGCCATTCTCGTGGTGCCGCCTCAGTATTTGAAGCCGGTAAACAACAACCAGAATTGATGAAAGATATTTCTACGGTACTTGAAGCCCCAATAGCTCCGCAAGGCACTGCATTCGGACGTAAAGTTTATTTGGAACGTTTACTCGAGATCGGTCTATATTTTCTTCCACTTGGATTTGCTATTCTTAGAATCTTACCACCTAACATTCTCTCAGTATTTTTACCTCTGAGCTCACTTGCAAAAGATATCTTACTAGAAATTGCGTTTGTTCCTAAGCAATATGCTACCGCACTAACCAATATTAGAAATCTTAATGCCTGGCATAACACAGCTACTTATGAGCTATACGATAATTTTAAAGCTATTACTGTCGTTATTGGCGAAAAAGACGCGATACTATCTCGGCACGCTATGTTGGCAAGCGCAAAAACCAACCCAAGGACGATCATCATAGAAACGCAAGGTACCAATCACTTTATCAGCGCGGTAAAACCCGAAATTATCTTAGAGGCTGTTGGTATAGAAACCCCAAAACAAGCCAAAATCGAAACAAATTCACCCATTTCTAATTAAGCTCCAGTCCTGAAGTAGTCGTGGCGCTTACCAAAGCGATTCATGACCGTCAAAAAACCATGCTTTTTTGCCAAAAACAATCATAGATTGGTTGTTTTTGGCGCAGAGTTATTTTTTTAAATGCTAACTACCCTTTTCTCGTAACGAATAGTAACTTTAATGCGTCTGTTAAAAAGCCCCATTGCAAATGATAAACCGTGCTTAATTTTGTCAATTTTTTGCTTATAAACAAGATATAAAAAGTTTCCTATTTACAGCACTACAGCTATCGTATTAGGGTGTTGGTAACTAATCCAACGATCTGGCATTGACGTATCTAACCAGTAAACATGACAACACTCTACTTTTGATGGAAAAACACGTTGATGATGTTTGGATATAAACTGGTTTAGGAATGACTAAGTATGCATATTTTATCCGTGGGAACTGCACATCCACCACACTTTTATGATCAAGACCAGCTATTGGCCGCATTTGAACGTAATTGGAATGAACAGCATCATAACCCAAAACGCGTTGCTCAATTTCATCAGGCAGTCTGCGTTGGTGGGCGCTATCTTGCATTACCCATGGAAGAGTATCCAAAGCTCAATACGTTTGGTGAGACCAACGATCAATTTATCCGTGTTGGGTTAGATGTTGCGGAACAAGCAATTCATGCTGCGCTAGACCAAGCCGCCTTAAAGCCGGCTGATGTAGATTGCATATTCTTTGCCTCAGTTACTGGGATTGCGACTCCCTCACTGGATGCACGTCTGATAAACCGAGTTGGGTTTCGCAATGATATTAAGCGTTATCCATTATTTGGCTTAGGGTGTGTTGCCGGTGCCGCGGGTATTGCTCGGTTAAATGATTACCTGGTCGGCCACAAACAAGGTGTAGCATTGTTAGTCTGCGTAGAGCTGTGTTCCCTCACACTACAAAAAGATGACCTTTCCGTTGCTAACCTTATTGGCAGTGGTTTGTTTGGTGATGGCGCCGCGGCTGTGGTGGCCGTTGGCAATGAACATTCGCGAGCAGGTTCAGATACGACAGCCAATAACAATACGGCCAACAATAATAGTAAAGAAACCGTTTTTGGCCCCAAGGTATTAGAAACCGCTAGTAGTTTTTATCCCAATACAGAACGGGTAATGGGCTGGGATATTACAGAAAATGGTTTTAAAATTGTGTTATCGGCAGAAGTGCCAGACGTCGTCAGAACATACCTACGCCGTGACGTCGATAGCTTTTTGGCAACACACAAACAGTCTATTGAAGACATCACCTCTTGGGTGTGCCACCCCGGCGGCCCTAAAGTACTGGAAGCCTTTGAAGAAGTATTGGGGTTAGACCGCTCAGACCTTAGTATCACCTGGGATTCATTACAGCGTGTCGGTAATATGTCGTCGGCTTCAGTCTTATTTATTCTTGCTGACACCATAAAGCAACGTCGACCTAACGCCGGTGATAAGGGCTTAATGTTAGCAATGGGGCCAGGATTTTGTTCAGAGTTGATTTTGTTAGAATGGTGACAATATGACGAGCCAATTGCTCTATACGTTTTTTATTATCGTTACCGCAATTGAGCGTTTGATAGAGGTGCGTGTTTCCAACCGCAATGCAGCATGGAGCATGGCACAAGGCGGAAAAGAATACGGTTTTGGCCACTATCCTGCGATGGTTTGCCTCCATACCGGCTTTTTGTTTGCCTGCGTCCTGGAAGTCTACCTAACGGATGCTGTATTCAACCCTTGGTTCGGTTCGATCATGCTAGTCATTGCCATTGGCTGTCAGTTTTTACGTTGGTGGTGCATCAATACCTTGGGACCACGTTGGAATACGCGAGTTATTATTGTACCCGGTTTAGCTCGCGTCACAACGGGTCCCTACCGGTGGTTCTCTCATCCCAATTATGTTGCCGTGGTTATTGAAGGTATTGCGTTACCGCTCATTCATGGCGCCTGGATAACCGCTATTAGTTTCACGCTTTTAAATGCCTGGCTGTTAACAGTGCGTATTGGTGTAGAAAATAAAGCCTTAGCTGAGATGGAATCTGTTTCTGTGCCAGCAGCAAACTCGCCACTACAAACTGGCCCCTAGGAGTTATTAATGACCGACAAAGAAGAAGTTCGTGCCAAGATCATTGATATCATTCAACAAGAACTGAACTGGCAAGGTGACATTCCCGAAGATGATCTCGCTAACCATCTTGATAGTATGAATCTGATGAGCTTGGTGATCGCAGTAGAAGATCAATGGGAAATCTGTCTCGAACCGGAAGATGAAGCCGTCATTAACAATTTACAAGATTTAGTAGATGTCGTGGTCAGAAAAACCAGCTCAGAGGTGGCTTAGTGAACACACATCTAATCCAATCCCTAGCCGAGGCAGCCCGTCTCTCTGCCGATGATGATACTGAACTCAACGGGGGTTTGCGTTTTCTTGATCGCCGAGAAAATGCTAAATTCTATGATTTTCCTACCATCTACCAACGTAGTCTCAAAGCAGCAGGTGCTCTTTATACTGCGGGCGTCCGGGAAAACGATAGAGTCGCTATAATACTGCCGACGTGTATGGGCTTTATAGATGCTTTCCTCGGTTGCCAAGTCCTCGGTGCGATACCAGTTCCTAAGTC
>JANQMK010000232.1 GCA_028280085.1 Pseudomonadales bacterium | reverse complement strand
TCCAAGTGGCGCGCCTTGCTAAAACACCTCTGAGAGACGCTTAATATCGACGAGCACTATTAAACCACACTAGATGCAAAGCAAAAAATCTGGACTATTATATAAATACATAATAAACAGCACGGATTTAGTTACTAGGAAATGGACAAGCTTTCGATTGGCAGCTTTTTTCCAGCTCGCCTTAATGCCCAATTGGGGCATTACATGTTGTATGTAAAAAGGTTCTCTGTATTCTACCTTATCGCTTGCTGTCCATCAGTTTACGCACAATACATTACCCTACCAACTCCCGTAATTAGTGGATTTCTAAATGCCGGGGTCACAAGCAACGATAATGAAACCGCTTATCTAGGTTATAAAGACTCTACAAGCTTTCAAAATGACACTTTACTAGGCATCCAAGTGGACGCTCAAATTTACAATACTGTTCGTACTTCAGCTCAAATTATTGCAAAAGAAACCGCTGGAAATTTCGAACTTGAGGCGGAATGGGGTTATATCGGTTACACGGTGAATCCTTCATTAGAGATTAAGGCCGGGAGGTTACGCGTACCTGCTTTTATGTTTTCAGAGACGATTCACATTGGGGTATCTTATCCTTGGGTCAGAACACCGACAGAAGTCTACAATTTATTTCAGACAACCAAGTTACATGGAATCGATCTAACCTATAGTATCGATAGCCGTTACCATACACTCTACATCCAACCCTACATTGGCGAAATTCACAGTAGTTCGTTTTCAGGCTCACAATCTGTTAGGGCCAGCACAGATGAATTCTACGGCGTACGTGCTCAACTAGAAGCACCTAACTACGAAATCACGGCTGGTTTGGTTCATGCTAAAGGTTTCTTAAATATCTCATCACCCAGTTTAACCACAGTTATCGACGTCAATTTTGATATGTTTACATTGGGGTTTCAAACTGAAATTCACGACTTCGAGTTCATCGCCGAATTTGTAAAAAATCAAAATCAGGGCACGTCTAACCCTGATGCCTCTGGCTGGTATGCGTCGCTCATTTACCAACATGGGCGCTATTCCCCCTATATATCAGTAGCAGGGCGCGATGAAAAATTAGTTGGTAACCGGAAAGCAAGCAACTTAAGTGAAAGTAGGTCTGTATCCTTAGGTATTAGGCTTGACGTAAGCCCAGGCTCAGCACTGACTCTTGAGCTACACCACGCAGAAGCCTTAAATGACTCGGCTGGCGCTTTTGGCGATCCGCTCGGCTTATCGATAGTACCTGAAGACCATACCGTAAACTTAATTACCTGTAGATTTGATGCAGTATTTTAAAAGAACTAGCTCTAACAATAAATGACTATGAATAACTTACCTAACAGCAGCTCGCCATTTAGCAAAATATTATCAACGTTTACTGTTGCGACAAATATTGCTTGCTACCATAAAATCCACACGCCAATGCTGCTATTATTTTGGCTTGTGAGTTCTTCATGCTATAGCGAAATACTCGTCGTAATGCATGCATCAGCTAAAATAGATCAACTGTCCTACAACCAAGTAAAGATGCTCTATTTGGGCAAAAACAAAAAGCTATCAGACGATACCGTTGCCAATATAGTAGACCACCATGTTAATAACCCACTACGTGACGAGTTCTACCGTAAAGCAACCCATAAATCTACCGCAAAATCTGTGAGAATTTGGGCGCGCTACATGTTTTCCGGCAAAGGCAAACCCCCGACCGTTGCAAAAAATGACGCGGAAGTGATTGAAATCTTGGAGCGCTTTCCTCATTCATCGATCGGCTATATTAAACGTGAAAATTTAAGCGATAAGCTTAAAATAGTTCACGTCCTACCGTAGTTTCATCAATGTTATCTTTTGGATAAAGTTTTCACTTTATCTATCACAATTCAACCCAGCCCAACTCGAATCCGGCAGGACAAAAACAGCTTGCAACAAGTCAGTTAGTATAGAAAAACATCACAGATAAAACACTTATGGACTTTAAGGCTTTTTAGAGCATTATCATCATTTTATATAGTCATTTTTATCTCGCATTAATCAATATCAGCTAAACTTAATATATTACAATCAAGCAATAACAACACCAAGAAGCCAAATTTGTCTTTCTTATATGGCTTAGAAAGGTAGTATGACTAATATCGATCTCCTTCACACCTACCGTAAAAAGCGCTGCTTAATCATTGATGATTTCCCCTCTATGCGCACATCGGTTAGGCGCATGCTCACTCAGTTCGGCGCACAGCAAGTTGATACAGCGGCAACCGGAGAGGAAGCTGTCAACAAATGTGCGGTCAACAGCTACGATCTCATTCTATCTGACTTCAATATGGGAGAAGCCAAAACTGGACAACAAATTTTGGAAGAGCTCAGACACCTCAACACATTAAAGAATACAGCACTATTTGTGATGATAACTGCCGAAACGACCCGTATCAAAGTTATCGGTACCATTGAGCATGAACCAGATGGCTATATTGCTAAACCTTTTACACAAAAGGTTCTACAAAAACGCCTAGATAAAATACTGATAAAAAAGGAATCCCTATTTCCAATTAACCAAGCAATTGATGATCAAGAATACGAAAAAGCACTAGAGCTATGTAACACTGAAATCGAGTCTGGAAAGAAATTCAAAGCATGGTGTAAGCGTACAAAATCAAAAATCCTATTTCAAATGGAACGCTACGATGAAGGAGAACAACTACTCACTGATTTACTATCGGAAAGAGAATTAGACTGGGCGTTATTAGAGTTAGGCAAAGTCTATTTCAAACAAGAAAGATACAGAGAAGCTGACGAAAAATTTACTTACCTAATCAAGAAAAATGAGAACTATCTAGCTAGCTATGACTGGTTAGCTAAATCCCAAGAAGAACAAGGTAACTTGAAAAAATCTCAAGAAATTATCGAAGAAGCACTTGCTATTTTACCTAATTCAGTTCTACGACATAAAAAACTTGGAACATTGTGTCAAAAAAATAATGACCATCAAGGAGCAAAAAAAGCTTATCGTCAGGTTATCAAACATAGCACTAACTCAATCCACGAAAAACCAGATAACTATTATACGTTAGCGCGCAGTTTAACTTTGTCGGTAAACGCCAATCCGGACAGTCGAGAAAGTAAAAAAGACGCTGAAGAAGCGATGAAGATAATAGAGAAAGTCAATAAAAAATACCCAGATGATAAAGAGGTAGTACTACAGAGCACGTTAATGGAAGCCTACGTTCATCGTAGTCAAAATAACGAAGAACTGGCCGACGCAAAAATCCAAAAAGCGCATAAAATGATAAAAGCCATGGATGACTTTAGCGCAGAGGGTTTAATACCAGAGTTAGGCATTGAGCGTGCCAAAATAGAACTAGCGAGAGGAAGTGTGGATGTAGCTGCTAACTTGCTCAATTATATTTCAGATGAGCACTGTGACAATCCAACGATTATGGATGAGATTGATACATTGTTTAGCAGCGGTGCCCTAAAGGTCAGCAAAGAAAACACGATAAAAATTAACAAAAATGGCATTGCTTTTTTTCAAGATAAAAATTTCAATGAAGCGATTATAACTTTCACCAATGCCCTTAAACTATCGCCAAACCATGTCGGTCTCAATCTAAATCTTGTACAAACCCTACTAGAAAGTGTCAAAGAAAAAGAAGCGGATAAAACCCGGGAAGTTGAGGTATTATGTCGAACGCATATGAAAAGAGTATCACATATACCACCAAACCACCGCCAATATGCTCGTTTTAGGATGTTAAGCAAACGAATTGATAACCGCTATAAACCTACGAGCGAATCTCATGAATGACCGCAACGAAAATACCAAGAATCATTTAGCTGATAACAATATTAACGAACACAACATCGATTTTGCAACCGTACTAGCGTCATCAGTACATGATATGAAAAATTCGATTACCATGCTGATGGATACTGTCGATGTATTTTTTCAAAACTCGCCACCACAAAACGAAGAACAAGAGCAACAGTTTTCAACACTCCAATACTATTCATCGCGGGTGAAGAATGATTTAATACATTTACTTGGATTGTATCGACTACAACAAAAAAATATGCCGGTGCACATTGAAGAATATGTTATTGAAGATTTATTTGACGAGCAAATTGCCTACTCAGACGTTATGCTGCAAACCAAACACATTAACGTGGACGTCAAATGTGACGAAGATGCGACTTGGTATATGGACTATGATTTAATGTCCGGTGTTATCAATAACATTATTATCAACGCGTTAAAATATGCGCAAACAAATCTATCACTCTCATTCTATCAACAAGACGGCTATGGTTGTATTGAGATCGCAGATGATGGAAAAGGCTACCCCCCAGCAATGTTGAATGACCCACAACATTATAAACAGAGTGTTAACTTTAATAGTGGTAGCACAAGTCTTGGTTTATACTTTGCCGCGCAGGTGGCTAACCTGCATAGACGTCAAGATCATCGCGGCTTTATTACGCTAGCCAATGGGGGCCCGCTGGGAGGTGGTGTGTTTACCATCCATATCCCATAACTGTCTTATGTTAGTTCGTATGTTAATTAAAATAAATGCCAGTAGGAGTGATGTTAGTTGAAACTGTCGGTGGTACTCGCAATCAACGTGTTACAATTTGCCACCAATATTTTTACTCATGTTTTTACTAGAGTTCTAAGTATCTTTACCAAAGATCTAAAAGATACTGCTCACACTAACGGGACACGCTAATTTGGTTCAATGCACTGTCAAGTTTGCTATCTACCCGACTGCAGTGATAGGTGGCAGCGGCACGGCAATCAAGACACTGATTCATCTGATCGTAAACAGATAAAAGATGCTCATGTCGAGTAGCTACTAAATCCACTCGTGGCCGCAAGGCAGCTAGTTTATCAAGCAGCTGTTTTTGGGTATCCTTACACGCGAGGATAGACTCAACCGAACTCTGTTGATTAGCTGCCATCGAACGCCCCTCTTTGACTAGCGCCTTTAACATCTGCCACACTTCGTGGGCCTCGCTGTCATTCTTTTTAGCCATGTTAGGACACGGCCGGTCGCTAAAGTTATAGCCGCCGAACCGATCTGAACAGTGATAAATGCCACCTGCCTGTAGCGCGAAGGACATTACCATAGACAATGTGAAGACAAGTGCTCGGATACTACTCTTGACCATATAACTGCTCGCTAATCAATCTATTATTAACGCCTACCTTAATAGTATGGTTCTCATTCAAATAATTTAAAAATAAACCAATAGATCAATTTCGAGGTAATATCAATAAGTACATAATTATTAGCCATATTGAAACTAAAAGCGTCAGTCATGTTCACGAAATCTGCCTGAAGCGCTGAGCCCCAACGTTTTTCCAAATCCGAGACTTGTCGTATGGTAATCACTGCCTGCACCCAAATTCTTTAAAAAAGCACCTTTCTTCAATACCTTAATCCTTCTCACCAGCATTTAGCCGATTTCTCTAGGTTAAAACATTCTAAAAACACGACAGCAACTTTTTATTCAGTATAATCATATCGTATGGCGTCCCAGCACCAGCCACATAAGAGCATTTGTGAGGACAGCTTGATTTAGCCCCTAAACAACGATTAGCTATCAAATGAGTATTATCGAACTTAACAACAGTCAAATCGGCCACAGTCAATACAATGTGGCGCTGCGCGATGTGTCACTGACAATTTATCGCGGCGAGAAAACAGCGATCTTGGGCCAAAGTGGCGGTGGTAAAACTGCCCTGCTCCAACACCTTTTCCACTTCCCTAACCTCGATCAGGAGTCTGCCTTTTACATGCAGCAAGATCTCGGTCTCATAGAACAGTTAACTGTCTTTCACAATGTCTATATGGGGCGTCTTTCGCAACTGCCAACTTGGTATAATTTACTGAATTTATTTATCCCCCAAACTAAAATGCGTCACGCCATATTACCTATTTTACAAAAGTTAGGTATTGCAGAAAAAGAAAATACCGTAGTGAAACAGCTGTCCGGCGGACAACAACAACGAGTTATCGTCGCTCGCGCACTTTTCAGTCGCACAGCTACTTTGTTCGCCGATGAGCCCATAACGGGTCTTGACCAAAAACAAAGTAATGATGTGCTGACATTGCTACTAAATTCATTTCAAACCTCTGTAATCGTATTACACGATGTAGAGTTAGCACTACAACATTTTGACCGTATTATCGGCCTAAAAAATGGTAAAGTATATTTAAATGAACTCAGTCAAAACTTGACGGCGGCCCAACTACATTATCTTTATCAATGAGCCACAATCACCCCATTTTCACCAAACTAGACCCAGACAAAAATACCGGCCCATACAATATAGGTCCCTACAAACTCAGCCTTATCATAGTGCTACTTTCTTTATTTTGTTTGCTATTAGCCGACCTAAGTGTTACGACTATTAATCCGTTAGCGGAACTGAAACGACTTATTGCCGGCGCATTTTCGCCATCGTTATCAGCTATTGATGTTATGTTTGATGCTATTGGTAAGACTATCAGTTATGCGCTGTTAGCGGTTTCAATCAGCGCAATAATAAGTTTCCTATTAGCGCCGTACTTCAACTATAAATGGGTGCGCATACTATGCACGCTTATTAGGAGTATTCATGAAATATTCTGGGCATTGTTACTCCTACAAATTTTCGGTTTGCATCCTCTTACAGGATTGCTCGCCATTACCATCCCCTATACCGGTGTACTTACGAAGATTTATGCAGAAATAATTGAAGAAAACCAACCAGCATTAGTTGGTTCCCGCCAGCAGCCACACCGCTTTTCCAATTATTTTTATATACAACTGCCCAGCGCATGGGCGACCATTGTCCATTATACGCGGTACCGTTTTGAATGCGCCCTACGTTCTAGTACCGTATTGGGTTTCATTGGCTTACCGACTTTAGGTTACTATCTTGAAGTTTCATTGTTGGAAGGACAATATTCGAACGTTTGGGGTATTCTATCATTACTTGTCTTTATTATTGTCACAATGCGTTGGTGGATGCGAAAAACATTGCTGCCGTTCTATATTATCGGGGCAATATTTACTATCGGTGATTGGCATAATTTTGTGATCAGCCGGTATATCTTTAGCGATATGCTCCCAAACACGTGGCATGATCAAGGGCTACAAGGGTTAATACATTGGTTCAGCCAATTAGCATTAAGTGAAGGACTAACGGGAATTATTAATACATTAGTGCTTAGCCAAGTCGCTCTTTTTTTCACTGGGCTACTTGCTTTGCTGGGATACCCGCTTATCTGTCGACATTTTACTAATTACCACGGTAGAGCTATCGGTACTTTACTACTAACCATTACTCGCTCGGTTCCAGAATACCTCCTGGCATTGATATGCCTTATTATTTTCGGTCCCTCTATGTTACCAGCAATTATCGCCTTAGCCTTACATAATGCCGCTATCGTCGCCCAACTTACAGGCGTTTACGCCAATCACTTGCAGTTAAACACTCGACAACTACCGGCGGTTGAAAACTACTTCTACCAGATAACACCACAACTCTATGGTCAGTTCTTAGCATTTTTATTTTACCGTTGGGAGGTCATCATCCGCGAAACAGCCATATTGGGTTTACTTGGCATCTATACCCTAGGATTCTACATTGATAGCGCCTTTCAAGATATTCGTCTTGACAAGGCACTGGCGCTGATTATATTGACAGCCCTATTAAATATTGCAATAGACGGTATATCTAGCTGGGTGCGTAGCAAAGTTAGAAGAGATTCCGCCGATCGTTTAACACCGATCATGTAACTCATGTTAATGGGCATTGCGGCTATCAGCTGCGCCAAATAAAACCTATTTTCATGAAAACTCATGTTTCTCAATATTATTTTCTTCGACCATATTACTTGTTGTAAGATAATCAAATACTTCATCATAACTACCACGAAAAATAATGTAGTCCGCTTTTTTACTCAACTGATATTCATACATAGGATCATAGTAATCTTTCAACAAGCATTTCACGATGGGTTCGAAACCTGCAATATCTCTGTGCGCGCAGTAAGAGGGGATAGCAGATTTAAGTTGCCCTGCAATTAACTGGTAGCGTTCACCACCTAAACGTCGTGATATGCGCTGTAAACTATGTGTTAAGTGATGAGCAAATTTATCAGGCCCTTCATCTCCGTAAACTGTAATGTAGTCTAGGAAAGACTGTTCAACATAGTCCTTTAAAACATTAGCAATACGCTGCTGTAGCGACGGTTCAACAACCACAATCGGTGATTTCACCATAGCTCCGTAAAAGTTTACCGGAATATTAAGTGAACCAAGATGGCGGCCTTCATCTTCAAGCATTAACGTCGTTGCAGGATAGCGCTTCCTTAATTTCAGTAGACGAATAGCGAGACTGTTTTCATAATTAATTTGGGTCGGCTGTGGTCTAATTCCACGTCCAAAAGCAGAACCTTTGTGATGACTTAAACTCTCCAAGTCAGTACTGTTAGAAAAACGCCTGATAAGGTCAGTTTTACCAGAGCCAGTCTTACCACTAATGATAATCATCGAACTGGTTGCCGCCGCCAATTCAATTTCTTCAATCAGAAACTGACGCATCGCCTTATAACCGCCAGGTACCAACGGATAATCAATGCCTTCATCGCGCATCCATTGCTGGGAAATTTGCGAACGTAAACCACCACGAAAACAGTAGAGCCTACCTGTTTTGTGAGTTTCAGCAAAATGGACCCAGCGAGCGACCCGCGCTAGCTTGACGCTGTCATTAACTAACTCCGCGCCCAACGCAATAGCGGCTGCTTGACCACGCTGTTTGTAGCAAATACCAACCTGTTTCCGTTCGTCACTGTTTAAGATGGGATAATTTTCTGCTGTCGGGAACGCGCCTTTACTAAATTCGATCTCTGATCTCACATCAAGCATAGGGAGATCATTAACAAAAATATGCTCTATGTCAGCACGCCTTCTTCGAACAAAAGCGCTAAGCTGACTAGACTCCATCTCAGCTAACGTTGATTTCACTTTGTACCTGCTCATTCATTATTTATTTTTATAACCCATCACAGGATATTCCTGCCACCCTGTGCTTTATTCTCACTGAATTCTTACTATCTCTCTCCACCACTGTCTTTATGCTGTCATTACGCCTTGGCCACTAATTTGTCGCTGGCATTGTAAACCAAGTTCCACGCCAGCGGTAATCCGGGGGCAAGTTCAAAAGCAAATACCACCGACCTGTATCAAAAGCAGACAGATCTGGAAAAATTCTTTATAACACCTATTCTTATACAATAAATTTTGTGTATTTTAACAACTCAAGAACAAGAAAACCCGCGGCAGTAAATAGATCATCATGAGTCAATCAATGGCACGCAATAAAACCAAAATTATGATAGTGGACGATGAAAGCACGTCCCGTATGCTGTTGACCAGAATGTTACACAAGCATTACAACCTGATTGTTGTCGCAAAATCAGAAGATTGCCTATACGAAGCACCGCAACATCTTCCTGACGTTATTTTAATCGACATTATCATGCCTGCACTTGACGGATATCAGGTCTGCAAATGGTTAAAGGACAACGAAGCCACTCGCCAAATTCCGCTTGTACTGATTTCAAGTTTGGACCCGATAAATCAACAGCAAGACTACGCCAAGTCAGGTGCCGTTGCTTTTCTCGAAAAACCTATTACCAAAGATGTATTGCTTAGTACCATTAACACCGCCATGGCATCAAGTGCCCCCATTGGACAATAGGATTAAAATAGAGCATCTCTGAATAACAAGGACAAGCTCTAGGATAAATCAAATGAGAGGCAAGGACGCCGCGGCCTAGCCTAACTGTCCACGAATGTTGAGCGCAGCTACCCGATAGGCTTCTGCTAAGGTGGGAAAATTAAATATATTATCGATAAAGATATCGATATCGCCGTCGTTAAGCAAAGCCATCTGCCCGATATGAACGAGCTCCGTAGCGCCTTCACCAACAATTTGTACACCTAACAACTTACCCTTTGGATCGGCAACCATTTTAAGCATACCATCTTGGATACCGGATATTTGGCCGCGGGCAATTTCTTCAAAATTAGCTCTACCGACAACCGCTGAACCGTATTTTTGAATGGCTTCTTTCTCTGACTGACCAACCGACGAGAGTTCTGGAATCCCATAAATACCGAACGGCATCTCGCCAAAGGTTTTACCCAGGTCCAGTCCTAGCGCATGGCATGCTGCTCGACGTCCCTCCTCCATTGAGGCCGAAGCCAGAGATGGGTGACCAATAACATCACCTGCCGCATAGATATTATCAATGCATGTACAATAGTTTGCGTCGACGGGAATCAGGCCTGATGAGTTTAAGGTTATACCGATATTTTCAATACCCAAACCTTTTACATTGGCGACCCGACCCGCAGCACACAACAATTTATCAGCTCGATAGCTCGTGCCGTCTTCCAACTTGACCACCACACTGGAGACATCATCCCAACTCACACTAGCTACCTTTGAACAACCGATAAATTCGCCGCCAAGTTCAGCAAAAGAATCACAAAACTTACCGGTCAAGTCTGGGTCCAAAAAGCCTAAAGGCCGCTCATTGCTATCAATCATCGTCACTTTAACACCTAATGTGGCGAAAATAGACGCGTATTCACTGGCAATTACACCACCACCCAACACCAATAACGATTTAGGTAAATAGATCATCGACAAAATCGAATCGGAGTCATAGACGTGCTCGTGATCTATTGGAATACCTTCAGGCGCACGTGGCGAAGAGCCAGAAGCAACAACAAAATAGTCGGCCGTAATCTGATTTTCTCCACCAGCTACGTAAGACACATTTACCGTCTTGTTATCAATAAACTTCGCACGGCCATGAACATACTGAACGTTGTTACGCTCGAGTTGATTATTAATATATTCATCGTGAGCTCTAACCACGATGTCCATGCGCTCAGTCAATAATTCCATTTCCAATTCATCACAGGTGGCATAGGAAAACAACT
Organism: Pseudomonadales bacterium; assembly: GCA_028280085.1. Classification (GTDB taxonomy): domain Bacteria; phylum Pseudomonadota; class Gammaproteobacteria; order Pseudomonadales; family JANQMK01; genus JANQMK01. Next base: position 3,292 of record JANQMK010000232.1, on the reverse strand, counting down.
CAGCACTGCGACGTAAATGCGCTAAATGCAGTGCACTCTCTCTCAGGGTTTTACTGGGAATAGTACCTCGATGAACACAGGAACCGCCAACGTAACGATCCCGCTCCACCATCGCCACCCGACGACCCGCTTTAGCTGCTTGCACCGCTGCCTTTTGCCCCGCAGGACCACTACCAATAACAATTAAATCGAAATGGGAATTTTGCTTCACACTGACAACGCCTCTATAGTTGACTGAATATCAGGAGTTTTCTCCCACAGCGCTTCAACCTCATCTTCATATAGATTTAAATCTGCGATAACGGGCAATTGTAAAAACTCTTCTCGGGTCATACAGCTGCTATCAAACATATAGGTTGCGAAACGGCTGCCAGCAAAAACCAATGCGACTACATCTTTTACTGTTGGTGCAGCATAATAATTTTCAAAATAGTTAATAGTTTCTGCCACTGCGTCTGGCAATTTCCAGAGGTTAGCGACACTACTACCTACTACCTGACGATATCTGTGAAGAATAATACTAACCTCTTGTTCAGAAAGCTCATTTTCAGCAAACTCGCCATCAGGACCAGACATAATTTCAACTAAGGCCTGCAGTACAACTGGCATACCGATATTGTGTAACAAACCGCAAAGAAATGCCGCTTCAACATTTTTGCGAGCTTTCCGCGCAACCTCTTTACCCCACAGTGCCGACGCTAGGGAATGGCGCCACAACTGTTGGATAAGATCTTCATAACCTGGCGCGTGAAACGTTTTAGCATTAACCGATGCAGCAAAAGCGATCTCAGAGATCATATTCATGCCCAAACGAGCAATCGCTTGCTGTAATGACACAAAATTTGAACCGGGACTGTAGAGAGCAGAATTAGCAATACGCATCACGTGGCCAGCCAGGGCTTGATCACTTTGAATCAGTTTAGCCAAGCCTGATGCGTCAGAATCCTTATCTTGCACTAATGCGAGTACATCAGAAGCCACGCCGGGAAGCAGCGGCAATTCTAAGTTCCCTTGTTGAATACGTTTTTGCAGTAATGCACTGGCTTTTTCGGCCGTCGGGCCTAATGTACCATCCTGGGACAAATAATTTATCATAGTATCTACGTATTTATATTCTCTTTAACTAGCTTAGCAGAAAGACTGTTCAACTTACTTACCCATCTACATACCTAAGTCTAGTCCATCTCACCCCACATAGTAAGACACTGCCTATTAACATCTATGCACGTTATTAACATCTACGCACGGCTATAGCATAAAATTGCAATTGATAGTCATGTATATTCCAAATCTTAATACGTATTGTAACAGCGTTAAATAATACTAGTACTTTTGAAGCAGCAAATAGAGTAAAAGATTCTTAATAAACCGAGTGATATGCTTAAATGTCTTTACAAAATCAGTATCTTCTACAGACGATAACTATAGTCTTATATATACTTATAAATTAGGTCAATGGGTATCGTGGCGATTTATCTATGCAGCAAATTATAACATTTGATGATTTTAACAGATTAGACGATGAAACCCTGCGGGATTTCTATGAATGCTTTGAAGAATGTACAGATGAAATTGAAGATAGTCTAAAAGCACTAGAGGACGCAGGAGATCTTAATTCACTCGATCAACTGTATTTTGCATTGCAGTCTATGAAAGATAATTTCAACCTCTGCTATCTTGATCCATTTGTAGAAACTGTACATAAAGTTGAAGTTATCGTTAACGAGTTACGGCTCCAAGACCACGAGTATACCACTGCCCATAGAGACTTAATCGGGCTAGTCATTGAACACGTAGGCTCTCTCGTTGAAAACTTAGCTGTGAATAGAGACGTCAACCAATCCTTTATCAAGAAAATTAACCAAACGTTGGATACCGCATTGAATTCATCTGAACAACAGCGCCTAATTAACATTGATGATGCTGCGACAGTATTATCGAGTATCGATTGCGAAACCTATGGTTCTTCTCATGCCAATGAAGTAGATGAGGAAGAACCTCAAACAGAGGAAGAAGACGTCATAACATACCTTAAGGAACTAGCCTTGCGTTTAGATAGGTCTTACTATCATCGCGAAGGTAGAACCGAGGAGGAGCTAGCGATATGTCTAGCGATGAATGAACGTCTAGGCAATCCCGTCGACATTACCCAACTGACTGCTGCTATTTATGCCCATGACTTGGGTATGACTTTTATACCTTATGTCATCCTTAACAAGCCGGAAAAGCTCACTAAAGAAGAAATCAAACAGGTGCGAGGTCATGTTTCTGTCGGAGAAGGGCTATTACGCCACCTGCCGAACTTCTCGGAAGCAGCCCTAATTGCCCATCAACATCACGAGTCTTTTGATGGCTCAGGTTATCCTCAAGGTCTAAAAGGTGATGAAATACATATTGGCGCTAGAATTCTTGCCATTGCAGATACTTTTTCCGCCACCACGCGCAATCGTGCTGATCGCGCTTTTAAGCGTTCTCTTTTTAAGGCTGTTCAAGAAATTAACGTGCACGCCAATAAACAATACGATCCATCCTTATTAAGCGTGTTTAATGATGTCGTGAAAGAGTTATTTGTTAAACAAAAATTACATTAATAAGATGCCAAGTCGTTGACATCCATGAACTAATCTACACCTAGAATAGCGCTAAAAATTAGTTATCTACTTAGGTAAGGATAAATAAAGTACATCGTTTACCATCGATTCAGCACATCAGCTGTCAAAAAAGCGCTTTAAAAACAATCATTAACCATGACTCATCATTCAGTCCGTTACTTTAGCAATGAGTAAGTAACTCACCCCATAATAGTATATAATGCCCACCTTTTTGGACCACTGACGCCATAATTCTGAAAATAGGGAACCTATCTATCATGGAGCTCCAACAAGAAATACGACATGCTGTTAACGCCGTGCGTTTAGCATCAAAGGTCTGTATAGATGTACAACGTAATCTTATCAACAGTGAAACGATAGAAAAAAAAGATCGGAGTCCCGTTACCGTAGCAGATTTTGCATCGCAAGCACTTGTATGCGCCACGTTGACAGATAACTCGAGTGTTACTGATATCGTGGGAGAGGAAGATGCAGGGGAATTACGCCTTGACAGCAACGCGGATAATTGCGAAAAAGTCACATCTCATGTCACTAAAGTCTGGGGAAGCGAGATTAGCCGAGAGCAAGCTTTAGGGTGGATTGATTTAGGCAATGCCGACCCCAATCGCGTTGATACTTATTGGACGTTAGATCCTATTGACGGCACTAAAGGTTTCTTACGCGGCGGCCAGTACGCTATT
>JANQMK010000213.1 GCA_028280085.1 Pseudomonadales bacterium | reverse complement strand
GCTAAGATTGCTACGATCCAGTTGGGGGATAACAATACCACCATTATTGTCTTTCAAAAAATTGCCGTCGGGTGTGGCGATAGGGCTGCCGTCTTCTGTGCCTACTCCTAGGATGGCAAGTTCGTAGTTACTATCATTTATTTGGCTAATGACGGAGCTCGTTGCATTTTCATCAATGCCGTCGGTAATCAATAATATTTTTCCCTCGTTAGCTCCACCATCTTTTAACAGTGTTTTTGCTTTTTCTATAGCATCTTCCGTATTGCTGCCTATTTTAGGCATGATGCCAGGTTCCAATGACGGCACAATGGCGACAATAGTTGAACTATCGTCGGTTAGCGGAATGACGCCATAAGCCGCTCCTGAGTAAGCGACTAGGGCGGTAAGACCTTCTTGGCGACTATTTAAAATATCAATGATTTTATGCTTTGCTTTGACCAAGCGTGAGGGTTTCATATCTGTGGCTAACATAGAAACTGACAGATCAAGGACGATAACTAGAGCACTTTCTTTTTTGTGAATAGGCTGCGGTATTTTTTGCCAGGTAGGGCCAGCCAACGCAACAATCGCCAATAGCCAAGACAAGCCCAATATTACCCAGGGCATGCGACTTTGCTGGGTAGCTGTTTTATCCAATAGAAAAGGCAGTAAATCGGCCGAGATAGTCTGTTGCCAATTTGACGCGCTGTTTGCTCTTCGAAAAAAGATAACTAACAGGACTACTGCCGGAATAATGGCGTAAAACCATTCTGGACGTAAAAAGTGAAATTGACTTAATCCAAGATCTGTCATTGCTATTCGTCTAAGTACTTTGCCTTTTACCCTGTGTCGTTATTTGTCAATGAGACGATATTTAAATAGATAGCCTATGGCTAAGATCATACTAATAACCATAGCGATACCCAAAGGCCAGAAAAATAGCGCCTGAACAGGCCGGAATGTCTCGGCTTCCTGCTCAATAGGTTCTAGTTTATCAAGTAGGCTGTAAATCTCCTCTAGCTCTTGAGTACTTTTGGCGCGAAAATACTTGCCGCCTGTGGTGCTGGCGATGGTTTGTAGTGATTTTTCATCAAGGTCTGCCGATGGATTAAATGACTGCGAGCCAAATAGGCCTAGACCTAAGCCGCCAAATCGCTGCCGTTCCATCGCGTCTGCGCCAACACCAACAGTATAGATTTTAATTTTTTCCTGAGCGGCGAGCTGAGCCGCTTTTTCGGGTTCAATTTCTCCTGCAGTATTCTGTCCATCAGTCAACAAAATGAGTACTCTACTTGATTCTGGTCGCTTTCTTAAACGTTTAATACCCAAGCCAATTGCGTCGCCGATAGCTGTGTAAGGGCCGGCGAAACCCAACTGTGCCTCTTGTAACAGCTGTCCCACCGTTTTGCGATCAAAGGTTAGCGGTGCCTGTAGATAGGCATTGGTACCGAATAGGATAAGGCCCAAGCGATCTCCCTGACGCCGTGCGGCAAAATCACTAACGACTTTTTTTACTACATCAATCCGCATAACTTGACGTTTATTCAGCGTTAGATCTGTCTGTTGCATACTATCGGATAAATCAACAGCGAGCATAAGGTCGCGACCTGAAGTAGGTAGGGCAACCGGGTCGCCGATCCAGGTGGGGCGGCTGGCGGCAATCAGTAGGAGGAGCCAAAGTATGACAAATAACAACATATTGATTTGATTGCCTTGGCCCGAGAAAACGTCGGTTTTTTCTGCGTGTGCGATCTGGTCATAAAAAGGTACGTGCAGAGCGGCCTCTTGTTGGGCTGCTGCGGGTGTAAACCGGTTGACCAACCAGGGCAGAGGTAACAGTAAGAATATCCAGGGCCATTCAAATTCAAGCATAACAAATTGTCTTTTATATTATAGTCTTGACATGACTTTGTGCTTTTTAATCCAGCGCGTACCCAACTTATGCAAGGGTTTAATATCGATGTCACATGTTTGTTGATAAGGGGCCGTAACAATTACTTTGCCTGGCCCCTGAGAAAACTCATTGCTTCCTAATGTTTGGTCAAGAAAGTTTAGCCATTCGACGCCGGTTAGGCCAGCGACTTGTTGGTTAGTGTGCCGGGTTAGTGCCGCACGCCGTAGTAATGCCGAATACTGTAATAGATACTGTTGTTTACTATTGTTGCTTTGATATTGGCGATAGGCTGACGCCAGCGCATTAGCTGCTATTTTACGATAACGGTTATTGTGCCAATATTTATAAATAAAGAAGGTAAGGTATATGATGACAACGACTGTCAGTACCAGCAAAATCCACCAACCTATCGCCGGCGGCCAGTTAGCAATTGCTTCCGGCGTGTGTATCTCTCTTAATTGAGCCAGCGGGTCCTGTGGATTCATCGACGTGAGCCCCGCTTGCCGAAATAGAGTTGTAAGGTTTCGCTAACGGACTCATGGGTTGCCAACGGTATGACGGGTATGCTCAAGCGCCCCAGACTGTCTTGTAAAGTCGCTAACTTATGCTGAAAACGTTTTTGGTAGTTTTCTCTTAGCGATTTTTGCCCGGTATAAAGCCGAAAGCGCTGCTGTCCATCGGTCACGGTATATTGCCCGGGTTTAGGCAGGTTTCGCTCCATTTGATCAAAGACAAAGATGGCATGGACATCACAGTGTTTTGACAAGTGATATAAGTGTTTTTGGGCGTCGGCATTAATGCCCTCAAAATCGCTAACTAAGAATATTGCGCAGCCGGGTTTGGCCACACGCCGCAAGTATTCTGTGATATCGGTAAAGGCATTGGCATTTACTGGTAGTTGTTCTCTATTAAGTTTGTGATTGTACTGGTCAACGGTATTTAGAAGTTGTAATACGGTTTGTTTGCTGCGCTTAGGGCGAATTTCATCGTGGGAATGGTCGTTAAATATAAGTCCGCCGATACGGTCGCTGCGAAATAACGCTGCCCAGGCTAGAATACTAGCAACTTCTGCGGCAACAACTGATTTAAAGGCAACCTGACTACCGAAAAACATACTGCGTCTTTGATCGACAACGATAAGAACGGGACGTTCGCGTTCTTCCCGGTATAATTTAGTATGGGGTTTCTGGGTGCGCGCTGTAACGCGCCAGTCGATTGTCCGAATGTCATCTCCGGGTTGATAGATACGGACCTCTTCAAAGTCAACACCACGACCACGAAAATTGGTGCGGTTAGGCCCGGCCAGTAGGCTGTCTGATTTTCTGCGGGCAAATAGGTTAAAGTCTTTGGCACACAAATGTAACTGAATTAGCTGATTTAGTTGTGTGTAAGCGCCTCGGGCTTCAAAATTTTTTAAGGGGTGTTGAGTTTGCACTGCCATGATGACTTGTTCTTTATTGAAATCTATTTAGGCCACAGGCACGTGTTGAATAAGGCTGTCAATAACATTATCTGCATTGATTCCACTAGCTTCCGCTTCAAATGTTAAAATTAGACGGTGACGGAATACATCATGTATTACGGCTTGCACGTCATCGGGGCTGACAAACTCTTTACCTCGCAGTCCGGCGTAGGCTCGCGCACAGCGATCTAGGGCAATCGAACCTCTTGGGCTAGCGCCGTATTCAATCCATTTATTGAGATCATCATGATACTTTTCAGGCTGGCGTGTTGCGATAACCAGCTGCACGATATATTCTTCAACATTAGCTGCCATATGAATTTGTAAAACAGCCTCTCTCGTGGCCATTAACGTCTTTTGGTCGATGTGCGAGGGGGCCGTTAACTGGTAGTTTGAGCCAGCCTCGTTACGGACTAGGCGCAAAATTTCGCGTTCTGCCTCAACATTCGGGTAGTCAACGAAAACATGCATCAAAAAACGATCTAGCTGGGCTTCAGGTAACGGATAGGTACCTTCTTGTTCGATCGGATTTTGGGTCGCCATTACCAGAAATAATTCCGGTAGGTGGTAGGTCTCGCGCCCAACACTGACTTGACGCTCTGCCATGGCCTCTAATAGTGCTGATTGTACTTTAGCGGGTGCCCGGTTAATTTCATCCGCCAATACCAAGTTATGAAATATGGGACCAGGTTGGAAAGAAAAACTACCATCTTCTGGGCGATAGATCTCTGTCCCTGTGACGTCTGCTGGTAGTAGGTCAGGTGTAAATTGTATACGAGAGAAATCGCCCTCTATAACGTTGGCCAGCGTTTTTATGGCTTTGGTTTTGGCTAGCCCAGGTGCGCCTTCGACCAGTAAATGGCCATCAGCTAAAAGAGCAATAAGTAGCCTATCTATAAGATGTTCCTGGCCGATTATTTGATTAGACAACCACTCTCTAACGGGTTGAATTGAATTAATGCTGTCCATACTGATTGTAATATCTCTATCTGTAATATCGTTATTTCAATTATTTTTGCTATTTTCTCTCTGGTATAAACCATTAAGAAAAAATGGTTATTGGTTTTATTGCTGTGTAGATAATAACTTATTTAAGGAGATTTAAAACTATTTGCTATTTAACCCTCGCCATTTGTTTGCACTGAGTTTAAAGCAGCCATCGTGGCTTTGTCAGCTAGTTTAGTGAACAAAACCAATAGACCTCACTTGCTGTATTAGGTTCCACCAAATGTGGGGGCTTTTACGTTAAATCCAAGGGTTAAGCTATTCTTATTTATAGGAGTTATGCGACCAACTACATGGGACTAAATACCTTATTGACGTTCGCAATGATGAGTTATTATCAGGCAGGATCGTAACAGATGCTAATAATGTCGGGGAAGACGACTATGACGATAGTGAGCACCGAAAGTCGAGAGCAATTCTTAAAACAATTAACCAGCTCCATTGAGCAAAAATTGAATCGCGATGAGAGCGAAGCGGTGCGGGCTTTCGCGCGGGAATATTTCTGTAATTACCCATTGGATGAGTTGGAAGGGCATGAAATAACCGACGTCTATGGTAGCACTTATTGGTGGTGGAGCTTCATAAAGAGTCGCGAAGCGGGCAAGCGTAAGATTGCAGTGTTTAATCCGAATTTAGATGAGCAGGGTTGGTTGTCCCAGCATACGGTCATTTGCCTATTACAGTCGGAAGCACCATTTTTATTAGACTCTATCCGTTTAGAACTAGAACGCCAGGATATCACTGTTCATACTGTTCATAACACCTCCATGGCGGTGTTAAGAGATCAGTTTGGTGAATTAATAGATTTTGCAGCTGCTGATAAGCCGATGCAGACAACAGATAGCCAGCAAAAGTCTATAGAATCATTATTGTATTTTGAAATTGCTTTTCACAGTGATGTCGAGGAACAAAAGCAAATAGCGACAGCCTTGGAAGAAGTGTTAAGTCACGCTACCCTCGTTGTAGATGATTTTGGGGCCATGAAAGCTAAAGTTGAACAAATCGTTCAAGAACTTCGATCCATCCATGCCGACTCGTTAAGAGCGGAGATTGATGAATCGATTGAATTTCTTAATTGGCTTATGGACGACCATTTTACGTTTTTGGGGTATTCGGAATATTACTTTAGCAACAGTAGCAACAATATTAATGGCGAAACACAAGCCGAGCTGAGTTTAAAAGAAATCGCTGAAGCTCGTTTAGGTTTAATGCGTTTACGGGGTGGTGGCAACCGTGAATGGATTGTTGATCCCAACAGTTCAGAGGAGGGCCGTTTCGCCGCAGTGCCTCATGTTCTTGGCTTTTCGAAAAGTTCGTTCAGGCCTCGTATTCACCGCAGTGCTTACTCTGATTATATCATTATAAAGTCCTATGACCGCGACGGTAAACACATTGGTGAATACCGCTTTATGGGTTTTTATACGGTCAATGTTTACCATATGAGCCCAATTCGAATTCCGGTGTTGCGCAAAAAAATCCAGAGTGTATTAGCCCGCTCGGGATTTAGAGAGAATAGCTTGGACTACAAATCTTTACTGCAAGTGTTACACACATTTCCGCGAGATGAGCTTTTTCAGAGTAATGTGAGCAATTTAGCCGAAACTACTATCAATGTAATGCGCATTAAAGAACATCGGCAGGTCAGGTTTTTTGCTCGCCGTGACCGCTTCGGTAAATTTATTACCTGCCTGATCTATATGCCGCGCGATATTTATAACACTGAATTGCGTAGCAAGGTTCAAGATTTTCTTGCCGAGAAATTCAACGCAAAATCCTCTGAGTTTACTACCTTTTTTTCGGAATCTGTTCTGGCCAGAACTTATATGAATTTTCGAGTTGATGCCGATGATGTGCCAGAGTTTGATACCAAATATTTGGAACGTAAAATTGTTGAAATTACCCGTTCTTGGGATTCGGTATTACTGGATGCATTAATAGAAAACTTGGGTGAAGAGCTTGGTACAGAAACGGCTCGCCTTTACAGCAAGACATTTCCTGCGGCATACCGTGAAGACTTTGATGCACGGTATGCCGTTAACGATATTCAACGGATAAATGGTCTGTCAGAAGATGGCGACTTGGCTATGTCTTTCTATCGGCCTCTTACCGCGGCATGCAACGTTATGCGGTTTAAGGTGTATCGTCTTAATGAAGATCTAGCACTATCTGATATTATACCGGTGCTAGAAAATATGGGTTTGCGTGTATTGGGCGAAAGTCCCTATGAACTACATCGGGCAGATGGTGTCGTAATTTGGATTCATGATTTTCATCTGCGTCACAATGACGCCGAGCATATTGATTTGGATAAAGTAAAAGATAATTTTAGTAGAGCATTTATTAATATTTGGCAAGGTCATGCAGAAAGTGACGGTTTCAACAGGCTTATTATTGGTAGCAATTTGAGTTGGCGCGAAGTTTCGTTACTGCGTGCTTACTCAAGTTATATGAAACAGATAAATTTTAACTTTAGTAAAGAAGCCATTGTTGAAACATTGGTAAAATACGCTGATATAACTAAAGATATTATAAGATTATTTAAAGCCAGCTTTGATCCAGCAAGTAATCCAGATTGCCAATATAATGAAGCAAAGTGCGCTCAGATTGAAGGTTCTATAATCGAAGCGTTGGACGATGTAGCAAACCTTAACCAAGATACTATTATTCGTCGGATTGTTGATTTAATTAGAGCGACACTGAGAACAAACTATTTTCAGCAAGACCATCAAAGGCAACCTAAGCCGTATCTCGCGACAAAATTCGACCCAAATGCTATTCCTGAAATGCCGTTGCCCATTCCTAAGTATGAAATTTATGTGTATTCACCGCGGGTTGAGGGCGTGCATTTACGCGGCGGTGAAGTTGCGCGCGGCGGCTTACGTTGGTCGGATCGTAAGGAGGATTTTCGAACTGAAATTTTGGGGCTGGTAAAAGCCCAACAAGTCAAAAACGCGGTTATAGTACCTGTTGGGGCTAAGGGCGGTTTTGTGGCTAAGCAATTACCCCGGGGGGGAGATCGAGACGAGATTCAGCAAGAGGGAATCGCATGCTATCGTTTGTTCATTCAGGCGTTACTTGATTTAACAGATAATCTTGTTAATGGTGAAGTTGTACCGCCCGCTGCCGTTGTGAGAAAAGATGGCAATGATACCTATTTAGTTGTAGCCGCGGACAAAGGAACGGCGACCTTTTCAGACATTGCCAATGAGTTGTCAGAACAGCATGGCTTTTGGCTTGGTGATGCCTTTGCTTCGGGTGGCAGTACTGGCTATGATCATAAAAAAATGGGCATTACCGCAAAAGGGGCTTGGGTTTCTGTACAACGTCACTTTAGAGAACGCGATCACAATGTTCAAGAGCAGAATTTCTCTGTCATAGCCATTGGCGATATGGCTGGCGACGTATTTGGCAACGGTATGTTGTGTTCAGAACATATTGAATTGGTGGCCGCTTTCAATCATATGCATATTTTTATCGACCCCAATCCCGATGCAGAGCAGACGTTTACTGAGCGCAAGCGGTTGTTTGAACTACCTCGTTCGTCGTGGACGGACTTTAATAGTGAGCTGATATCAGAGGGAGGTGGCGTATTTTTGAGGTCAGCTAAATCGATTGTGATTACGCCGCAAATGGCAGAAAGATTTGCCATCAACGCTGCGAAGTTGACACCGAATGAGTTGATCAGCGCAATTTTGAAAGCACCAGTTGATTTGATATGGAATGGTGGGATTGGTACGTATATCAAATCTAAAGCAGAAAGTCATTCTGATGTTGGTGATAAAGCTAATGATGTATTACGAGTTAATGGTGAAGACTTAAAATGTCGGGTTATTGGTGAAGGCGGTAATTTGGGTGTAACGCAATTAGGACGCACTGAATTTGGTCTAAACGGTGGTGCGCTGGATACCGATTTTATTGATAATGCTGGCGGTGTCGATTGCTCTGATCACGAAGTGAATATAAAAATTCTGTTAAATGAGGTGGTAGAAAGTGGCGATCTGACGATTAAACAACGAAATGAATTGTTAGAGTCTATGACAGATGAAGTGTCGGACCTGGTATTAAAAAATAACTATCGCCAGGTACAGACAATCAGTCTGGCTGAGCGTCAAGGGGTGGTGAGACTTGGTGAATACCGACGTTACATTTCAGCGTTAGAAGCCGCAGGGAAATTAAATAGAGCACTAGAATTTTTGCCCGATGACGACCAGTTGGTTGAAAGAAAAGTGGCTGGTAAAGGGCTTAGCCGCCCTGAATTGTCGGTGCTACTGTCGTACAGTAAAGTTATTTTAAAGGAAGACTTAGCGCACTCAACAATTGCTGAAGACATTTACATTGCTCGTGCGGTGGAAACGGCCTTTCCTACCCGCCTGAGAGAGACCTATGCGAACCAAATCCATCAGCATCGCTTGAAAAAAGAGATTATTGCAACTCAAGTGGCAAATGATCTGGTCAATCGTATGGGGTTTTCTTTCGTTTACCGTCTTGTTGATTCCACCGGTGCGCCGCCCTGTAAGGTGGCACAGGCCTATGTTGCCGTACGGGACATCTTTGGGATTGAGGAAATATGGCAAAGCATTGAGGATTTGGACTATAAGATTTCCGCCCAGGTACAATTGGATTTGATGTCGCAGTTAATGCGTTTAGTGCGCCGGGGTACCCGATGGTTTTTGCGCAATCACCGTGGTGAATTCAATGTAGAAGCCGAAGTGGCGCGCTATACCCCAGCAGTAAAAGTTATCAGTGATTCACTAAGTGAATTGTTGCAAGGCGAACTTTGCAGCGAATGGCAAACTAAATACAACGATATGATAGACTCGGGAGTGCCGGAAGAACTAGCACGAAAACTTGCTGGTGCAGCGAGCCTATATGCCAGCTTGGGTGTCGCTGATGTAGCACAACATCAAGAGCATTTGGTTAATTATGTTGCTACTATTTACTTCACGTTAGGCAATGTGCTTGAATTGCACTGGTTTACTAATCAAATAGCCGATATTAAGGTAGACAATCACTGGCATGCATTGGCACGTGAAAATTTGATGGATGATGTTGACGCGCAACAGCGGTCTTTGGCAGCTAGTTTGCTTTTGTCCTTGGGGCGTGAACAATTCACGCAGGATAAGGACGTGGAAGAGGGTATCCAGCGCTGGCTTGTTCAGCACGAGACATTGGTAACGCGTTGGCGTAGTATGATGATGGAGCTGCGGGGAAGTAATGTCTCTGACTTTGCTATCTATTCCGTAGCGATACGGGATTTATTAGATTTAGCGCAATCTAGTGAATACCAGGGCTAGTAGATTAGACAGTATACCTTATCTTCACAATTTATTATTTATACTGACTATTTGTACTGAATATACTGACGCGATGAATCAGGTAATTGTCGATCTGTTTATTCCCGCGGATGAATACCTCGCATTATACCGTGGTACGGCGAGGGAGGTTGTCTGCCGCTCAAGGGATGGCTTAATTATACGGTTTCCCGCCAATATACTGCAGCCTTATGTTTGTCATGAAGGCATTCGCGGTACATTTAGCATTGCTTTTGACCATAATAAAAAGTTTCAGTCCATTCGCCTGTTAAATAAGTAACGATGTTTGTTGGACTACAGGCATTAAACCTTCCAGTAGTGTTATGATGAGCGGCTTTAGAATACGAATACAAGCAAACTGTTGGGCTATTTGATGGGAGTGTTTGGTTTGATGAAAACTTGCTCGATTACAATGTGTTTTTATCTCGGGTTGTTATCAATGGTGGCTGTTAGTGCCCCGGAAGAGTTGCATGATGGACAAATAAAACGGGAGGCTGACGGTAGATTAGTCGCTTGGGATGAGCAAAAAAAAACCTGGTTGGGCGTAGAAGCGTTTTGGCGTAGCTATGCCGATAGGCGTGGAGGTCTAACTTGGGGACAGCGAAAGGACTACCCACCTTATGAGCAAGTGAAGGAGTTTGATACCTTAATAATTGAACTAAAGCAGGGACCTTGTTTGATGGAGTTTTTTCATGCTCGATGGCGTCGAGGGAACGATGTACGGCGATGGCATCAATTGTTTAATGAGTACGGTAGTTGTCCTCATGTCTTTGATTAACTGTTCTTAACCAGATTACCGGTTGAATTCGCAGTCCTTTTTTAGCAGTACGATATGTTCTTGCAGGGCAGTCTTTGATAAGGCTAGCTTTTACAAAATTGGGTTTTAGAAAGCTAGGGCACATCCTCATTATTCAGAGGTGCCCTAGGCCTTAAAAGGCAATATGTTACAGGGCAATAGCGACAGTTATTCGTTTATTGTTGCTGGCGATGGTATTGTTGCTGGGGATGGGCAAGGCGTATCGTGAGGTGAACGGCAGGGCACCTTGTGCTGAAGTTGAGTTTAAATAAGGTGAAATTTTATGATGTATGGGTTAGTTCGCCAACTGCTTTTTGCGCTAAACACAGAAACATCCCATGAGCTGTCACTTGATGCCATCGCTACCGCTGAACGCTTAGGGCTAAGTCAATGCTTGGCACCTAAAACTGACGGTAAACCGGTAAGTGTCATGGGGCTCGAGTTTCCTAATTGTGTTGGTTTAGCCGCGGGTTTAGATAAGAACGGCGATTGTATCAATGGAATGGCGGCGTTAGGGTTTGGTTTTATTGAGATTGGCACAGTTACACCTCGTCCTCAGCCGGGCAATCCAACGCCTCGCTTATTTAGAATTCCGCCATGTCGTGCAATTGTAAATCGTATGGGGTTTAATAATAAAGGGGTAGACTATTTAGTAAATCAAGTTCGTCAAGCCAATTATCAAGGCATTCTAGGTATTAATATCGGCAAGAACTTTGATACACCGGTAGAGGATGCCGTTAACGATTACATAATCTGCATGGATAAGGTTTACCCCTACGCACAGTATATTACCGTCAATATTTCATCCCCCAACACGCCAGGGCTAAGAGACTTGCAGTTAGGTAGTAGTTTGAGTCAATTGCTTCAACGGCTTAAACAGCAGCAGGATAGCTTAGCGCAACAACATGGCCATTACGTACCGTTGGCAGTGAAAATTGCACCTGACATAGAGACCGATACCATTGCGACAATTGCGGAAGAGCTAGTGGGACAGTCTATTGATTGTGTTATTGCAACCAATACGACTATCAGCCGTGAAGGCGTAGAGGGCTATCAACATAGTGAAGAACAAGGTGGTTTGAGTGGCGCTCCCCTTACTAGTAAGTCCACCCAGGTTATCAAGGAATTACATAATTTGCTTAAAGGCGAAATACCTATTATTGGTGTGGGTGGCATTATGACGGCAAAAGATGCTGTTGATAAATTAGCAGCCGGTGCTAGTTTAGTGCAAATATACACAGGGCTTATCTATAAAGGCCCTGAGCTAATCTCTCATATTGTTAGATCAGTAAGGTAATCATTTTGGTGAGGTAACCAGTAAGGAGCTGGTATTCGTTAGTGTTTAGGCTTCTGCATTTTATTTTATGGAAATACCCTTTGACCCATTTGCTCATTCAAAAAAATAGAAAGAGCAAATGGGACACTAACATGATACGAGAAGTTAAAGCAGGGAATTTGACGTTGCTTGTGTTATCAAGCGGTATTGTAATGCAATGGGATTAGTTTGTTCCTAATCTATGTATACCAGAAACGCCTGTATAGCCATCCCACTGATCAGCCCTGCCATCACGCCAGCCGCCGAGCCATTGTTGTCGAATAGGACCGTCAATATGGGGGCAATTGTCTCGTGATTTGCCGGTTAGGCCTGATTGATAGCCCTTGGCATAGGCGCGTTCTCCTAGATCACGTTTCTGTCTTTTCATAATAGCAACCTTTATTTGTTTTACCTGTTGTTTAGATGTTTACACATTTCACATTGGTTTTTATATCCGATTTTGCACAATCGTTGGCTTGTAAATAGGTGACACATCGATATTAGTGGTCGGCGATATTGTTATAAAATGGCTATAATGTGCTCTATTTTTACTATATGGACCATAAGAATAGGGAAGTATACTAACCATATTTACGCGCGCATGTTGTTAGATTACTGACTCTGTATGCAGTGAGTGAACGACGCTGCAAAGACTAATAAAAACAAATCTCGGGATGGGTTGTCGACGGTTAATTTCTTCTATTAAGCTAAACTGTTATGTTTCCAAAGAATAATGAAAACGGCTATCCAATATTTTCATAGACTTGGCGCTAGCTGTAGGTGGTTGCTTATCATTGATGGCCACCGATTATCTAGCATAAACCTAACAAAAAGGGGTTAGAATCAACTTAATATGATGTCCGATTATGCATTTTTTGCGACATGTCCAAAAGGGTTTGAGGAACTGTTAGCAACTGAGCTAGCTTCCATTGGGGTAAGTGAGTGTAAATTGACTGTGGGGGGTGTTTATTTTAAAGGCGACTTAGTACATGCATATCGTGCCAACTTGTGGTCTCGTCTGGCGAACAAAATACTGTTGCCATTAAAGACCTTTTCTTGCCCAACCAGTGATGCTTTATATGAGGGGGTTAAGTCTATTCAATGGGGCGATCATCTAGCGCCGCAGAGCCAATTTGCCGTTGACTTTACTGGCACATCGCGAGAGATAAAAAATTCTCATTTTGGTGCGTTAAGGGTAAAAGATGCTGTGGTTGATGCTTTTAGGGAAAAAGGTTTATCGAGACCATCTATCGACAAACAGCGCCCTGATCTGAGAATAAATGCGCGTTTGCATAAGGGTAAATTAACCCTCAGTCTTGATCTTGCTCATGAATCGTTGCATCGGCGAGGGTATCGACAACAGGGGGGAGGTGCGCCGTTAAAAGAAAATCTTGCAGCCGCACTATTGTTACGAGCTCAATGGCCACAACTGGCAATGAACGGTGGTGGGTTGTTAGACCCCATGTGTGGTTCAGGCACTTTTTTAATTGAAGGGGCTATGATAGCAGCTGATATTGCACCAGGCTTACTTCGGAGTGAATGCCGTATGAGTGGTTGGCTGGGGGGGGATAGTGTTGCTTGGAAGCAATTGTGTGCTGAAGCCCGCGAGCGCAAGTTAGCTGGTATGGCCAAGCCACTGCCCGAAATTCGTGGTTATGATGCTGCGCCTAAAGCGATATCCATTGCGAATGAAAATATTGAGCGTGCTGGTTTAAGTCGACTGGTGCGAGTGAGTCGTCGAGATTTAGCTGAATTTAAGGTGCCCACTCATCAGGCTGTCGAACCTGGATTAGTCATGGTTAACCCCCCCTATGGTGACCGCATGAGTGATGCTGCTACCTTAGAACATCTTTATAGGAAGCTTGGCGAACGCCTAAAAGTGGAATTTAAGCATTGGCATGTAGGGCTATTTACTAGCAACGCAGATTTAGCAAAACATTTGCGCATGCGAAGTTACAAGCAATATCAATTCTATAATGGCGCTGTTGCTGCAAGGCTTTACTTATATGTAGTTGATGACAGGCAGTACCAGCAGGATGTGGCTATCCTGGCGTTGCGCGCAGGCGACCATCAGCCTATAAGACAGCTTGCTGACGATTCAGCCTCAATAAACTCGGCAGCTGAATTAAGTGAAGGCGCCCAGATGTTTGCCAATCGCTTGCGCAAGAATAAGAAGAAATTGGCGTCGTGGATTGAGCGTGAAAATATTACTGGTTATCGACTATATGATGCAGATATGCCTGAATATGCCGTTGCTATTGATATCTATGGTGATTGGGTGCATGTGCAAGAATATCAAGCACCGGCAACTGTAGACAAAACCAAAGCGGAGCGTCGCTTGCAAGATGTCATCGCTGCGATTCCGGTAGTCTTGGCCTTCGCTCATGAAAAGGTAGTATTAAAACAACGCAGTAAGATGAAAGGAACGGGGCAATACGTTAAGTTCAATGATCGTGGTGAGATGATTGAAGTCACTGAGGGCCCTTGCCGATTTTTAGTAAACCTATGGGATTATCTCGATACGGGTTTGTTTCTCGACCATAGGCCGGTACGCCGCATGATTGGCAGTATGGTCAAAGGGAAAACTTTTTTAAATTTATTTTGCTATACCGGGAGTGCGACTGTCTATGCTGCGTTGTATGGCGCTAAGCGGACGGTTAGCGTTGATATGTCTAACACTTACATTGACTGGGCAAAACGGAATTTAGCGGCTAATGGTTTCAATGAAGATTTACATAAGATGGAAGTAGCCGATTGTTTTGTTTGGCTAAAATCTTGCAACAAGCGTTTTGACTTGATTTTATTGGACCCGCCAACGTTTTCCAATTCGAAAAAAATGGTGGGGACGCTAGATATTCAGCGAGATCATGTGGGTTTAATACGACGATCGATGGCTTGTTTGGCCCGGGATGGCACGCTCATTTTCTCTAACAACTGTCGTCAGTTTAGTTTGGATGTTAGTGAGTTACCGGATTATACGATTGAAGATATCTCAACCAAAACAATCGATCATGACTATCAACGCAATACAAAAATTCATCACTGCTGGTTAATTCGACATAAAGATAAGGAATAGCCTGGTCTATTTACATGTAACTGGCTTATAACTCAATAGAGTTTGTCTGTTTATCATCAGCTGTCTACTATTATAATGAGAAAACAGTGATATAAGATCAGTCACATCGATGTCGGCCGAAATGTCGTGGTAACCAAAATATCGTAGTAGCTAAAATATCGTAGTAATTAAAATACTGTAGTAACTAAAATATTGTAGTAATCAGACGGTGGTAAGTAGTAAAAGTATTATATAGCGCCAATGTAGTTAGAACCTGTAATAGAGCCGAAGTCGACAATGAATGGAAGTCGATAATAAATAATAGTCACCTTTTTTATCAAAATAGAACGATATTTATTCTTGTGAATGAGATTAGCTTGCCTAACATCACGTTAGAGATGCCCACTTGGCTTAGTACTTTGTTACCAGCTGCTGACTATGTGCTGCAAAATGACGAAGAGAAAATGGCCTTAGCGGTGCAACTCTCGGCAGAAAATATAAAGCGTGGAGGAGGGCCGTTTGGCGCGATTGTGGTGGATTTAGATAACAATACGCTGATCTCGGCCGGGGTCAATCGCGTCGTTGCAACTTGTTGCTCTATTGCTCATGCTGAGATTATGGCGATTGTATCTGCCCAGCAATCTTTGCGAGTGTTTTCATTGGCGGAAGGTGGTCGCTCGACCGAGCTTGTAACAAGTGCTGAGCCTTGTGCACAGTGTTTTGGTGCTTTACATTGGTCTGGCATTAAACGAGTTGTATGCGGTGCTCGGTCGGAAGATGTTATGGCAGTTGGTTTTGATGAGGGCGTTAAGCCCAAAAATTGGGTTGAAGCACTGCGCGAGCGACAGATAGACGTGAAACGCGATGTGCTCAGGGCAGCAGCAAACGAGGTATTATTGGCCTATAAGTCCAGTGGGCTTATTGTCTATAATGGGGTATCTGATGATACTTACTAGCAAGCCCTCCGTTAGCTAAAGGCTAAAGTTGGATTGGGGCAAGGCATTAGGAGGAGGGAATAAATGTTAAAATCACTGCAGTTGGCCGGTGTACGTTACTGTATGCGTTACTGTGTACGCTATTATAGTCGTCGAATGATGTATCGTGGAATGGTTGTGTGGATAGATAGCGGTGAGCTTCAGGCGCAAAAGATAAGCCGAGTCATGGCGGTGGTCTGCTTTATGCTGTTGTCTGGATGTGCTAGTGAACCTTTTATACCCACGGCCGAAGAAAGCCTGGATTCATCTACTTACGCGATTTATCAAAATATTAGACTACAGGCTGTTGTAAATGAATGCAAAGTATTCAGAGGCAGTGTAAAAAAGACCATTGAAATGGCCCAAGAAAGCTGGTGGGAACGGAACTGGCCATTAGTCTATGCCGCAGATCAGGAGTTCCTTAGCCATACCGCCCAGCGCCAAGCAAAGTACGGTGAGGATGAGGGCCTATTGTATGCACTTAAATATGTCATGGAGTCTAAGGAGCGTGCGGCAGAGGAGGCAAAAAGGGTACCTCGCGCTAGGCCAAATGAAAAAGAAATGTGCCAACGTTTAGCGGATGAATACACCAATGGTGACATGGACTTGCACACTAATACTAAACACTATCCTGTCATTCAATATCTGGCGGAAAAATATCCGGTTAAGCAGTTAGTGCCTTATGCTGTTCCCAATATTAAGACAACTTATCGTGCGCAGCCAAAGGTGGGTAAATCTTATTATAAAGCCGAAAGTCTTGCCGCTAAGACCTGGTGTTCTCGTGTCAAGATTTTGAATATAAAAGACCTATGGCCAGAAGAGATGTACGGCGCCTACTGTGATAATGGTGCAACCCACTTGATTGTATGTAAATGGGGCAATTGTACACCTCAGTCAAGATAGGTTTTCGCCAACAGTTTATGGAAATGATTAAGCAAGTTCATGTACTTACTGCGCTGTTGTCCGTAACGGGGTTCGCTTTGCGTGGGTTTTGGATGATACAGAATTCAGCGCAGCTGCAGCACAAAGTGGTCAAGGTAGTTCCTCATATCAATGACACGTTGTTGCTCATAAGTGCTATCGCATTGGCGGTAA